>CAYNGG010000384.1:0-4204 GCA_964396575.1 uncultured Desulfobacteraceae bacterium
GGCGATTCAAAGCCCATTGTCAGAACCGACGGATTTGTGATAATAAGGAGCCGTTTTCGATCAGCGGACCGGCGGTGATGGAATCGCCGTTCGCACATCAATTAAGGGCTCACCCCCACGCCCATTACCCTGCCTTCGGGAGCTTTTCATGAAATGGAACCTGCGCACCCGCACCCTCATCCCGGTGATCCTCACCGTTATCATCGGCCTGATCGCATCGGTCTATTTTTCCTACCGGGCTTCCGGCACGGCCATGGAAGGGCTGTCCATCCAGGATCTCGAGTCGATGAATCGCCTGCTGACGGTCCATATCGACCGGTGGATCTCCGACCTCCAGGCGGATGTGGCGGAAAACAGCCAAAACGACCGGCTCGCCGCCGCACTCCGGCCGGAAGGCGCCACGCCGGCGGTTATCGAGGATGCCAACGCGATCCTCCGGGTCATCAAGTCCAACATGGAGCTGATCCACGCGGCGATGGTGAATCCGGAGGGGCGGACGGTGGCCTCATCCAATGACGGGAAAATCGGAACCGAATACGCGGACCGGGGCTATTTCCAGAAGGCCATCCAGGGGGAGCCGGCTATTTCGAAGGTCTTAAAAAGCCGGGTTTCGGGAAAGCCGGTGGTGGTGATTGCCTCCCCGATCCAGCGGTCGGGCGAGATTCTGGGGATCACCTTTTCCACCGTCAACCTCGAGTACCTTACCACCATGTTCGTGGATCCCGTCCGGGTGGGCCGGACCGGGTATGCCTACATCATCGACCGGGACGGGACGCTGGTGGCTCACCCGGACCGGGAGCGGATTCTGGTTGAGAACCTGACGGATAGCGCCACCGGCAAAGCACTGCTGAATCAGGGGACGGGACGGTTTCGGTACCAGGACGACGGAACGGATCGGGTGGCCCATCTGTCCAGGGTACCCTCCACGGGGTGGATCGTGGCGGTGGACGAGCCCCGTCGGGAGATCCTCGCGCCTCTGGATCGTATCCGTAACCGGAACATCCTCATCGGCCTGGCCACCGTCCTGGTGGTCGTTGCGGTGATCTGGATCGTCACCGGGCGGTCGATCCGGCCCATCCGGTCGGTGGCCGGCGGGCTGTCCGAGCTCTCCCGGGATGTGGTCAACGCATCCGAAGGGATTTCCGCCAGCGCCCAGACCTTTGCCGAAAGCGCATCGGAACAGGCGGCCTTGGCTGAAGAAAACGCCGCCTCGCTCGAGGAGATCGCGGCCATGACCCGCCGGAACGCTGAGCACGCCCGGGACGCCGACAGCCGGATGCAGTCGGTCAAAGCGGCCACCGACCGGGCCGGAGAATCGATGCGGTCCCTGAGCGAGACCATGAAGACCATCTCCGAAGCCAGCAACGAGGCATCCCGGATCATCGGCACCATCGACGAAATCGCCTTCCAGACCAACCTCCTGGCCTTAAACGCCGCCATCGAGGCGGCCCGGGCCGGAGAGGCCGGGGCCGGATTCGCCGTCGTGGCCGACGCGGTGCGGAGCCTGGCCATCCAGGCCACCGAAGCGGCCCGGAACACATCCGAGCGCATCCAGGGGACGGTGGACGCGGTGAAGAGCGGGACCGACGCGGCGGCGTCCGCCGAGACGGCCTTTGGCGAGGTCGCCTCGGAGGCCGACTCGACGGCCGGGCTCATCGGGGAGATCGCCGCGGCTTCGGCCGAGCAGTCCCAGGGCATCGACGGGATCAACCACTCCGCCGCCGAGATGGACCAGGCCATCCAGCAGAACGCCGCCAATGCCGAGGAGGCGGCTTCCATCAGCCAGTCCTTTGACGACCAGACAGCGAAGCTTCGGCGCTACATCCGGGAGCTGGAGTCATTGGTTGGGTGATCGGCGGATGAGCGGGCACGGCAAAACAAAATACAGCACCGCCGAGGAGATCGCCAACAGCATCACCCACGGGATCGGCATTGTTCTGGCCGTCGCGGGATTAGGCGTCCTCACCGCCTTTGCCGGGAAGCTGGGCAACGCCTGGCACGTGGTCGGATGCAGCATTTACGCGGCGACGATGATCCTGTTGTTCACCGCCTCGACCCTCTATCACGCCATCCCTATGCCCCGGGCCAAGTCGGTGCTGCAAGTGCTTGATCATTCGGCCATTTACCTGCTGATTGCCGGAACCTACACCCCCTTTACCCTGGTCAATCTCCAGGGGCCGTGGGGGTGGACTCTCTTCGGGGTGGTCTGGGGGATGGCGCTTATCGGGATTCTGCTCGAGGTGCTCCCCGGCCGCCGGCGGACCGGGATTTCCCTGGCCCTCTACGTGATCATGGGCTGGTGCGTGATCGCCGCCGGCCGGACGCTTTTGGCAACCGTGGCACCGGGGGGACTGATCCTGCTCATCCTCGGCGGGATCACCTACACGGCCGGGATCGGTTTTTACGCATGGCACCGACTGCCCTACCACCACGCCATCTGGCATGGCTTCGTGCTGGTGGGCGCCATGCTCCATTTCCTCGCCATCCTCTTTTACGTGATTCCCCTGGCCGGGTGAGACGTTCCGCCAACCGATCCGTCGCCGCGAATCTAAAAATCTCCGAGGCTTCCAAAATTTCGAACAAGAGACCTCCAAGGTTTCCAAAAAATTTGGAAACCTCGGAGGTCTTTAATGGCGCTCGACCGGGGTTAAGGCGAATAGAGGCCCGCGACCTTCGGAAGATAGAGGGACAGGGCGGGGATCAGGGAGAGAATGAGCAGGACCACGATGTCCATGACCACGAAAGGAATGGCTTCGCGGGCCACGTCGTCCACGTTCCCCCGGATCAGGTTGGCGGCGGTGAAGAGGTTGACCCCCACCGGCGGGGTGGCCTGGCCGATGGCCATCGCCGAGATGAAGATCACCCCGTACCAGAGCGGGTCGATGCCGAAGGCGTTCAGGACCGGCATCAAAATCGGCATGATCAGATAGGAGATGGAGATGGCGTCGAGGATCATCCCCAGGCCCAGGAGAAGCAGGTTCACCAGGATGATCATCACCACCGCGTTGGGGGAGATCGAAACGATGAGCTCCGCCGCCTTGTCAACAATCCCGATCACCGACGCGGCCCAGGTGAAAATCCCGGCAAAGACCACGATGAACATGATCACCGATGAGGTCACCGCCGCGTCCACGAAGACATGGACCAGATCCCGGAACGTGAGGCTCCGGTAGATAACCAGCGCCACGAACAGGCTGTAGAAGACCGCCACCACCGCCGCTTCGGTGGGAGTGAAGATCCCGGTGTAGATCCCGCCCAGGATAATCACCGGCGACAGAATGGCCCAGACCGAGTCTTTCAGGGCCACCAGGATCTCCCGCGTCGATGCCCGCCGCTCGATCCCCCGGTATCCCCGCTTTTTCGAGATGAGATACGCCACCAGAGCCGTGGCCGCGCCGGTGATCAGCCCGGGGATGATCCCGGCCACGAACAGGGCGCTCACCGACACCGATGTGATGTTCCCGTAAATGATAAAGGCAATGGAAGGCGGGATGATGATCGACAGGTCCGAAGCGTTGGCGATCAGAGCCCCGGCAAAGTTGCGGTTGTAGCCGTGCCGAACCATCGGGGTCAACAGAATCAGCCCCACGGCGGCGGTGGTGGCCGGTCCCGACCCGGACAACGCCCCCCAGAACATGCAGGTGAAGGCCGCGACCACCGATAGCCCGCCCACCGCCTGGCCCACCAGGAGCTCGAAAAACCGGGCGATGGTGGCCGCCAGCCCCGCCCGCTGGAGAATCACCCCGGCCAGAACGAAAAAAGGGATCGCCAGGAGAGGAAACGAGGCGATCCCCGTCGAGAAGTTGATCCCGATCATCCCGATCCCCAGGTCGAATTGATAGACGGCGACCACCGCCGAGACCCCCAGTGAGGTCCCGATGGGGACCCCGAGGACCATGAGCAGGAGAAAGACCCCGGCCAGAAGGGCAACGTCCATCAGGTCTCATCCTCCCGCCGGCCCAGCCGCCGAAGGTCTGTACCGGTCAGCTCCGCCTCGGGCCGCGTTTCCACGATCAGGTTGTACGCCATGGGATCATCCTTTCGGGGATTAAGGTTCGGCACCTGAACCATCGGAGCGAACTTATAGGCCATCCGGGCGGTGAAGTCAATCAGGCCGACTGAAGGTCCCCCCGATTCCGTGAATGCGACGGATCAATCCTTATCGTGAAAATCCATGACGCCCCTGCTTTACTTGAAACAATCC
>CAYNGG010000385.1:0-4190 GCA_964396575.1 uncultured Desulfobacteraceae bacterium
GTGATGATGACGTCGTGGACGTGGCTTTCCCTCATGCCGGCGGCGCTGATCTTGATGAAGTGGGCGTTGTTCCGGAGCTCGTCGATGGTTCGGCAGCCGAGGTAGCCCATCCCGGCCTTGAGCCCGCCCACGAGCTGATAGATGTTTTCGGACAGCGGGCCCCGGTGCGGGACCCGGCCGACGATCCCCTCGGGGACGAGCTTGTTCTCTTCAGGCTCATCGCCCTGGTAGTAGCGGTCCTTGCTTCCCTGCTTCATGGCTTCCATGGAGCCCATGCCCCGGTAAACCTTGTAGGAGCGGCCCTGGAAGAAGATGGTTTCGCCGGGGCTTTCCTCGGTGCCGGCGAAGAGGCCGCCGAGCATCACCGAGTGGGCGCCGGCGCCGATGGCCTTGGTGACGTCGCCGGAGAACTTGATTCCGCCGTCGGCGATGAGCGGGACTCCGGTTTCCTCGGAGACCGCTTTGCAGTTCATGATGGCGGTGACCTGGGGGACGCCGACGCCGGCCACGATCCGGGTGGTGCAGATGGAGCCCGGCCCGATGCCGATCTTGACCGCATCGACGCCGGCGTCCACGAGGTCCCGGGCGCCTTGGGCGGTGGCCACGTTTCCGGCGATCAGCTCGATGTTGGAAAACCGGCGCTTGAGGGTCCGGACCGCGCTGATGACGTTCCGGGAGTGGCCGTGGGAGGTGTCGATGAGGATGACGTCGGCTCCGGCGTCGAGGAGGGCGGCGGTCCGCTCTTCCATGTCCGGGCCGACCCCGACGGCGGCTCCGACCCTGAGACGGCCCCGGCCGTCCTTGCAGGCGTTGGGGTATTTCTTGATCTTTTCGATGTCCTTGATGGTGATCATCCCGGTGAGGCGGCCGTTATCGTCCACCACCAGGAGCTTTTCGATCCGGTGTTCGTGGAGCATCGCCTTGGAGGCCTCGAGGGTGATCCCTTCGTTGACGGTGACCAGGTTTTGGCCGGTCATCACGTCGGAGACCTTTTTCCCGAGGTCGGTCTCGAACCGGAGGTCCCGGTTGGTGACGATCCCCACGAGCTGGTCATCTTGAACCACGGGGAGGCCGGAGATCCGGTAGGTCTGCATGAGCTTGAGGACGTCCTTGATGGCATGGTCGGGGTGGATGGTCACCGGATCGATGATCATTCCGCTTTCCGACTTCTTGACCTGGTCAACATCCATGGCCTGGGTCTTGATGTCCATGTTCCGGTGGATGAAGCCGATGCCGCCGGACCTGGCCATGCTGATGGCGGCCCTGGACTCGGTGACGGTGTCCATGGCCGCCGAGACGATGGGGACGTTCAGGGTCAGGTTTCGGCTCAGACGGGTCTGGACGCTCACGTCCTTGGGCAGCACGTCGGAGCGGTTGGGAACGAGCAGGACGTCATCAAAAGAGTAGGCCTCTTCGGGGCTGATGCTGGGCATGGGATTGATTCCTCCATCCAAAAGAACGGGTTGGCGGCTACAGTCAAATAAAGCTTAAAATTTACCAGAAGGAGGGTTTCGGATCAACGCCTAATTGGGCACTTGACAAGCGGGGCGGTTCGGCTTATTATAGGAAATTTGATAACCCATTGGAACCCTAAGACTTTTAATCAATTCGGATCCATTGCCCATGCTGATTCATATCAATCCCGAAAATCCCCAGCCGAGACTTATCCGTCAGGTGGTGGAGACCCTCCGTGAAGGGGGAGTGATCGCCTATCCCACCGACACCTTTTACGGGATCGGCTGCGATATCATGAACAAGAAGGCCATCGGCCGAATCTACCAGCTCAAGCAGCGGGACAAGAAAAAGCCGTTCAGCTTTATCTGCTCGGATTTGAAAAACATCGCCGATTACGCCAAGGTCTCCAACTACGCTTACAAGACCATGCGGCGTTTGCTGCCGGGGCCATACACATTCATATTAGAGGGCTCCCGGATGGTGCCCAAGATCATGCTGACCAACCGGAAGACCGCCGGCATCCGGGTGCCCGACCATCCCATTCCCATGGCGTTGGTGGAGGAGCTCGGCCATCCCGTCCTTTCCACATCCGCCACCCGGCCGGACGGGACGATCTTCAGCGAGGCCTCGTTCATTGAAGAATACTTCGGCAACCGGATCGACGTGGTCATCGACGGCGGGCCGGTCCCGGACGGGCCGTCCAGCGTGATCTCCTTCACCGGCGAGGTGCCGGAGGTGGTCCGGGAAGGGATCGGGGACGTGGATATTTTCATCTGAAAGGACCGGGCGGGACCTCCGGCGGCCGCCCGTTGCCGGATCGACGGGGCGGTAAAAGAAAAACGGGGGCCCGGCGGATGCCGAGCCCCCGTTTCGGGGTCTGGCGAGACAGGCCCATGGAGGCCTAAGGCTTACTTATCGTTCATCTTGTCCTGGAGGTTTTCCCGGAGGATTTCGCCGAAGGTCGATGAGGCGGGGCCCATCTTGTTGACGTATTCGCTGAGCAACGCCTGATCGTCGTCTTCCTCGAGCCGCTTGAGGGACAGGCCGATCCGGCGCTCTTCGCTGTTGATGTTCATCACCTTGGCGGTGAGGACATCGCCGACGTTGAACCGTCCGATGGGGGTCTTGATCTTCTCCTTGCTGATCTCGGAGACGTGGACCAGCCCCTCGATGCCTTCCTCCAGCTCGACGAAGATCCCGAAGTCGGTGACGTTGGTGACGGTCCCGGTGATCTCCCGGCCCACGTCGTACCGATCGTCCACCGTCTCCCACGGATCCGGCTGGAGCTGCTTGATCCCTAAAGAGAACCGCTCGTTGTTTTTCTCGATATCGAGGACGATGGCCTGGACCACGTCGCCCTTTTTGAAGATGTCGGAGGGGTGCTTGATCCGCTTGGTCCAGGAGATGTCCGAGATGTGGACCAGCCCGTCGATCCCCTCGTCGATCCCGATAAAGAGGCCGAAATCGGTGATGTTCTTGATCTTGCCCTCGATGGTGGTGCCCACCGGGTACTTTTCGGCGATGATGTCCCAGGGGTTGGGCTTGACCTGTTTCATCCCCAGCGAGATCCGCCGGCTGTCGGGCTTGATGTCGAGGACCACGGCTTCGACGGTCTCGTTGGGGGAGACCACCTTGGATGGATGCCGGATCTTCCGGGTCCAGGACATCTCGGAGACGTGGATGAGCCCCTCGATGCCTTCTTCGAGCTCCACAAAGGCGCCGTAGTCGGTGAGGCTGACCACCCGGCCGTGGATGTGGGAGCCCACCGGGTATTTCTTGGCGGCCGTCGTCCACGGGTCTTCGGTGAGCTGCTTCATGCCCAAAGAGACCCGTTCCTTTTCGAGGTCGAGATTCAGGATCTTGACGGAGATGTTGTCGCCAATGTTGAACAGCTCCGACGGGTGCTTGACCCGGCCCCAGGAGATGTCGGTGATGTGGAGCAGGCCATCGACCCCGCCCAAATCCACGAAGACGCCGTATTCGGTGATGTTCTTGACCACGCCCTCGACCACCTTGCCTTCGGCGATGGTGGCCAGGGTCTCGGCGCGTAGCTTCTCGCGTTCCTCCTCGAGGATCACCCGGCGGGACAGGACGATGTTGCTCCGTTTCCGGTTGTATTTCAATATCTTGAATTCGAAGGTCTTGCCCACCATCTCGTCGAGGTTCCGGATGGGCCGGAGGTCCGCCTGAGATCCGGGGAGAAAGGCCGGCACGCCGATGTCCACGGAGAATCCGCCCTTGACCCGGCTGACGATGGTGCCTTCCACGGTGCCGTCATCGTCGTAGGCCTTCTTGATGGCGTCCCAGACCTTGATCTTGGCGGCCTTTTCCTTGGAGAGGCTGACCACCTCTTCCTCGTCGTCCCAGTATTCGACCATCACCTCGACGCGGTCCCCGACGGCGGCCTTGATCTCACCGTTTTCGTCGCGGAACTCGTGGATGCGGATCTGGCCCTCGGACTTGTAGCCGATGTCCACGAGGACGTGGTCCCGGTCCACCGAGATGATCTTGCCGGTGACCACCTCTCCCTCCTCGAACCGCTTGAAGCTCTCCTCGTAGAGGTCCATGAGGGTGGACTGATCGACCCCCTGCCCGTCGTCTGGCAGGTCGTCGATGTTGATGCTCGGCTTGGCCTCCTCTTCTTCCTCGGCGGCTTCCGACGACGTGTCATCGGCTGCGGCCTCGGTCTCGTTTTCGGCCGCGGGCGTCTCCTCGGCGGCGCTCTCGGGCGCCGG
>CAYNGG010000386.1:0-4172 GCA_964396575.1 uncultured Desulfobacteraceae bacterium
CCGCTCCGATAACGCCGGTCACTTGCCCAAAGGGCATGAAAAATTTTCAGGGCTCTGAAACCGCCCATGATCGCCGGCTTCCGGACGGTTATCGTTCATGGGGATATCTCTACCTTCGATTACCCAAATCGACCCATTGACCGCGACGGCTTTTCATGTCATCTATGGTAGCGGACGCTCCACTTTGCTCCACCCGGCGGATGGATTCCGGCCAATGGGTTGAATCCCCGTCAATTCAGGAAAAACGCGGTTGGCCCACATTGGTTTACCATTGACATCGCGTCGATTATGTACTTTTATACGGAGTAAGTGGATTAAAGTGGTGGAGGCCGTGAGACGCGCATGTTCAGAGGCAGCTCTTCCCATACTATCGATGCCAAAGGACGGATCATCATCCCGACTCGATTCCGCGACGTGATCAAGGCGGACGGGGAGAACGGGATTATGCTGTCCCGGATGGACGGATGCATCTTCGCCTACACTTTGGATGAGTGGCGCGGAATCGAGGCGCGGATTCTGTCCATGTCCGAGCAGAGTGAGGGTATGCGCCGGTTCAGACGGGTGTTCATCGGCGGGGCGTTCGAGTGCCCGTTGGACAAACAGGGGCGGGTTCTGATTCCGCCATCGCTCCGCCAGTACGCTGATCTGGAAAAGGAGATCGTGCTGGTCGGAGTGCTCAACCGCTTCGAGATCTGGTCCCGGGAGCGCTGGGAGGCGGAAAACCAGAAGATGGAGGCCGATTTGAAGGGGGAAGAGGCCCGTAACGATGTAGCTCAGTTGGGACTCTGAGAAGTGCCGGGCTATCGCCACACGCCGGTCATGGTTCAGGAAGTCATCGACCATCTGGCCCCTGAGCCGGGGGGGACTTACGTGGACGGCACCCTCGGCGGAGGCGGTCATGCCCGGCGGATTCTCTCCCGAATCGGGCCGGGGGGGCGGCTGGTCGGGATCGACCGGGACGCCGACGCCATTGAAAACGCCCGGAAGACCCTGACCGGATTTGGCGAGGCCCTCCATCTCGTCCACGACAGTTTTTCCAATCTGCCCGAGATCCTGGCCCGGCTGGGGATCGAGGCGGTGGACGGAGTGCTCCTTGATTTGGGGGTCTCCCTCCATCAGATACGGGACGGGGGGCGGGGGTTTTCCTTTTCGGTTGATGAGCCGCTGGACATGCGGATGGACCGGCGGACGGGGGAGACGGCCCGGGACCTGGTCAACCGGCTGGACCGGGACCGGTTGGCGGGGATTTTCCGGGAATACGGCGAGGAGCGGTTTGCCCGGCGGATCGCCGGCCGGATTGTGAGCCGCCGCCGGGACCGGCCATTCGAGACCAGCAAGGACCTGGCGGCCGTGATCCGGTCGGCGGTCCCCGGCCCCCGCCACCGCGGGGCCGGGCGGATCGACCCGGCCACCCGGTCTTTCATGGCCCTTCGGATCGCGGTCAATGCGGAGCTGGAGCACCTGGACAATTTTCTGGCGGCCCTGGCTGAAGGGGGGGCGGCGATCTTCCGGCCCGGCGGCCGGATCTGCGTCCTCGCCTTTCATTCATTAGAGGACCGGATCGTCAAACGACGGTTTCAGGAAATGGAAAAGGGGTGCATCTGCCCGCCGGCGCTTCCTCGGTGCGCCTGCGGCCGGTCCCCCTGCTTTCGCGTTCTGACCCGCAAGCCGTTGCGGCCCGATTCGGCGGAAGTGGCCCAGAACCCCATGGCCCGGAGCACCCGGCTCCGGGCGGCGGAAAAGATCGGCGAATGAAGCCAAACGGCGAGACACATACCCCAAACGGCCGGGACCTGAAACAGGCGGGCATCTGGGTGGTGATTATGGGCATCTTTATCTTGCAGCTTCTGGGGTACACGTGGTGCCGGGTGCAATGTTTCCGGGTCGGCTATGAAATCTCCCGGGAAGCCGAGCGTCACCGGGAGCTGTTGGCCATGCAGAACAGCCTGCGGATCGAGCTGGCTCGATTGCAGTCCCCCGAGCGGATCGCCCGGATCGCCCGGCGGGAGCTGGAGCTGAAAACCCCCCGGCCCGATCAGATGGTCGTGCTCCCATGAAAGCCCCCCACCTCAAGGCGCCTCGTTTACGGATCAAGCTGGTCGCCGCCTTGCTTGCCGTAGCTCTCCTGATCATCGGGGGGCGGGCGGTCCATCTCCAGATTTATTGCCGTACCTGGCTCTCCCAGCGGGCCGCCGGGGAGTACGAAAAATCCCTCTCCTTCCGGGGAAAGCGGGGGACGATTTACGACGCCCGAGGGCGGGAGATGGCCGTGAGCATCGAGGTTCCGTCGGTGGCCGCCTATCCCCCGCGGATCGAGGGTCCGGCTGCCGCGGCCCGGACTCTGGCGACCGCCCTGAGCATGGACGTCGGGTCTCTCACCGACCGGCTGACGGACCGGCGTCGCTTTGTCTGGGTAAAACGTCAGGTGACTCCCCGGGAGACCGAGGCCGTCCGACGGCTCCAGATTGAAGGGATCGATTTTATCCCGGAGCACCGGCGGTTTTACCCGAACCGGACCCTGGCGGCTCAGTTGATCGGCTTCACCGGGATTGACGGCCATGGCCTGGAGGGGCTGGAGTTTTTCTACGACCGGCATCTCAAAGGCCGAAACGGATCGGTCACCGTCCTCCGGGACGCATTAGGGCGAGGGTTCGGGCCGGACGCGCCGGATTTGAGCGATCTGAGCGGGAACAGCATCGTCCTGACCCTCGACCGGACCGTCCAGTTTATTGCCGAAACGGCCCTGGCGGAAGGGGTCCGGGAGGTCGGGGCGGGCTCGGGGATCGCCATTGTCATGGTCCCCCGGACCGGGGCGATTCTGGCCCTGGCCCATTACCCCTTTTTCAACCCCAACGCCTTTGACCGGTTCAGCCGGGAGCGCTGGCGGAATCGGTCCATTACCGACGCTTTCGAGCCGGGCTCGACCCTGAAGATCTTCAGCGCCGCCGCGGCTCTGGAATCGGGCGGGTGTACATCGGAGACTATCTTCTATTGCGAGAAGGGGGCTTACCAGGTGGGGGATGCGGTGATTCACGACACCGGTTCCCACGAATGGCTCACCCTGGAGAAGATCATTCAGCTTTCCAGCAACATCGGGGCGGTGAAGATCGGTGAGATGATCGGCCCGGAACCGCTCCATCGGACCCTGCGGGCCTTCGGGTTCGGCGAGAAGACCGGGATCGACTGTCCCGGCGAGACCGCCGGGAGCCTGGCCCCCCCTCATCGCTGGTCGAGAATCCAAACGGGGACCATCGCCTTTGGTCACGGCCTTTCCGTGTCGGCGCTTCAACTGGTCACCGCCGTGGCCGCCCTGGCCAATGACGGGGTATTGATGAAGCCGCGGATCGTCCAGGCCATCACCGATTCCGACGGCCGGCCGGTCCGCCTCCTCGAGCCGAAAACCGTCCGCCGGGCCGTCTCGGTGGAGACCGCCCGGACGGTTCGCCGGATGATGCGGAAGGTCGTGGAAAGTGGGGGGACCGGCTCCCGGGCGGCCCTGGACGGGTATCCGGTCTGCGGCAAGACCGGGACCGCTCAGAAGATCGACAACAAGGGCGCCTATGCCGACGGCAAGTACAGTGCTTCTTTTGTGGGGTTTGCTCCGGCGGACGCTCCCGAGGTGGCGATTCTCGTGGTAGTAGATGAGCCGGTGAAGCACCATTACGGCGGGATTGCAGCGGCCCCCGTCTTTCGCCGGATTGCCGGGGAAACCTTGAATTACCTGGACGTGCCCCCTCTCACTGACACGAACCGGCTGACCGCCACCTGGCAGATCGGAGTTGACGGGTGAAGCTCTCGGCCCTCGTTTCCACTCCCGTGGCCCCGGGGCAAGACCCCGAGATCCGGTCGATCCACACCCGGGCCCAGGAGGTCCAGCCCGGCGGGCTCTTTGTGGCGATTCCCGGATTCACCGCCGACGGCCACGACTTCATCGCGGATGCCCTGTCGGCCGGGGCCGCCGCCCTGGTGGTGGAAAAGCCCCCGGCCGGGGCCGTCGGGGTGCCGGTGGTCGTCGTCCCCGACACCCGCCGGGAGGTCGCCCGGATTGCCGCCCGGTTCCACCGTCGCCCCGCCGAGGGGCTTTTTGTGATCGGGATCACCGGGACCAACGGCAAGACCACCGTGACCTTTCTGGTCGAGCAGATGCTCCGGGCCGCCGGCCATCCGGCCGG
>CAYNGG010000387.1:0-4170 GCA_964396575.1 uncultured Desulfobacteraceae bacterium
TCGAGGGCTTCGGTGAGGTGCCGGACCTGGCGTTTTAAGGCGGCGTCTTCCTTGATCCCCCGCTCAATCGCCCCCACGGATCGGTAAACGGTGGCGTGGTAGCGGTTGAAGCTCTTGCCGATGGCCTGGAGAGTCTGGTCGGTGAGCTTCCGGGCGAGGTAGATGGCCACGTGCCGGGGCCGGACAATGGCCTGTTTCCGGGACCGGGAGATGATATCGGCCACGCTGACGTTGTAGTGCTTGCTGACTACATCCTTGATCCGGTCGATGGTGATGGCCCGCTTCTGCCGGGTGATGTTGCCCACCACGCTCCGGGCCAGCTCGATGTCGATGGGGTGGCTGAGAAGGGAGGCCTTGGCGGTCACCCCGATGAGCCCACTTTCAAGCTGCCGGACGTTGTCGCAAAGCTCCCCGGCCAGGTACTCGAGGATCTCCGGGGGAAGCCTGTGCCCGCTTTCAGCCGCCTTTTTCCGAAGGATGTTGACCCGGGTCTTGAAGTCGGGCGGTTTGATTTCCGGCATGAGCCCCCAGGTGAGCCGGGACCGGAGCTGGTCGTTCATCTTGGGGATATCCGCCGGGAGGTAGCAACTGGAGAAGATGATCTTCTTCTCGGCGTCGAAGAGGTAGTCAAGAGCCATGGCCAGCTCGATCTGGGTCCGGTCCTTGCCGGTGAGGAAGTGGACGTCCTCCAGGATCAGGACGTCGCAGCGGTTCCGGTACTTTTCCTTGAACTGGTCGATGGCGTCGCCCCGGAAGGACCCGATCATTTCGTTGGTGAAATCCTCGGCGGTGATGTAATAGACTCGTTCCGACGGGTATCGGGAGAGAATGTGGTGGCCGATGGCCTGGGAAAGGTGACTCTTGCCCAGACCGGTCTCCGAAAGGAGAAAAAGCGCGTTGTCGGTCATCCGATCCCGGGAGGCCAGGGAAAGGGCCGCCGAGTAAGCGAAGTCGTTGTTGCCCCCGACCACGAAGTTGTCGAAGGTAAAGCTCCGGCGGAGAACCCGGCCGGCTGACGGCGGGGTAGCGATGTTCGGGAGCGTGAGCTGCCGGTCCTCGATGGGATCGACGGGACCCGCGGGCCGCCTCCGGCCAGAGATCTCGAATGAGACCGGGTAGCGCTGCCCTCCGGCCTTGGCGATCTCGGTGTCGATGATGTCCCGGTAATGGTCCTCGACCCGCTTTTTTGAGAAAAAATTCGGGCAGGAAAGGACAATGCGGCCGATATCGGTCGCCTTGAGCTCCAGCGGATCGATCCACATCCGGTAGCTGTGGCCCGGGATTTGATTTTTAATCGCTTGCTTAGCGGTTTGCCAGATCTCTTCCATAGGGTGTCTTCAAGTGTGCCGATCGATAGGGTTCGCGTCAATTCATCCAGGGGGCTCAAATAGCTCGACCGTTTCCGATAATCTCGGAAAATCCGGATTTATCAGTAATCAGAATAACTGTTTTCCGTCCAGCCGATCCCGCGTCGTTGATCTGTGAGGGGTTCTATTTCATTCCGCCCCGTCCGTCAAACCGAGATAGATCGGTTCTGATCAGAAATGTTAGCATGAGGTTAGTCCGATATAACACATTGAAACGATGAAGAAATTTGGTTCGACCAAAAATAACTGCCGCGAAATACGGCCTTTTTCCATTCACGGGGTTTGTCCAAGCATTTTAAGGGCATCGGACGTTCCAATCAAATTGTGCACAATCGGGTTTTTCCGATTTGCTCACGAAATCGCCAGATTGCTTTCGATTGCTTCTTTATGGCCCCGGTCGGGTCTAATCGATGCCGGCATCTCGGTCCGCGGTCGAGTTTTGCACACCCAACGCACACGGTATGGAATGGCGGCGTCACCCCCGTTCCCCCTCCGGCCGGTCCGCCTTCAGAGAAGTCCTCGCCATCCGGAGACCGGAACGGTAGGGATATTATACCCGTCGATGGAGAATCGGCCGCCTCCGCCTGTGGGGAACCGCCGCCGGTCCGGTTGCGGGATTTGCCCCCCCGAAATGGGGTCGGCGCGGTATATCGGGGCCGTCGGCCCGCGGACGATGGAGGTGAAGGATCGACCGCGGAGCTGACACAGACGCGGGCGCCATCGTCATCCGGGGTGCCCGGCAGCACAACCTCCAGGGGATCGACCTTGACCTGCCCCGGAACCGGCTGATCGTCATCACCGGCCTGTCCGGGTCGGGGAAGTCAACCCTGGCCTTTGACACCCTCTATGCCGAGGGACAGCGGCGGTATGTGGCATCCCTGTCCACCTATGCCCGGCAGTTTCTGGAGCGGCTGGACAAGCCGGACGTCGATGTCATCGAGGGGCTCTCCCCGGCCATCGCCATCGAGCAGCGGACCGCCTCCCACAACCCCCGGTCCACGGTGGGGACCGTCACCGAGATCTACGACTACCTCCGGCTCCTTTATGCCCGGATCGGAGTGCCCCACTGCCATGGCTGTGGGCAACCCATCACGGCCCAGACGGTGGACGGGATCATCGACGCGATCCTGGCCCTCGGGGACCGCCGGCGCCTCATCATCCTGGCTCCCCTTGTCCAGGGGGCCAAGGGAACCCACGAAGGGCTCATCAAACGGCTCCGGCGGGACGGGTTCGCCCGGGTCCGGGTGGACGGGAAGATTCGTGAGGTGGAAAAGGTGGGCAAGCTGGCCAAAACCCGCCCGCACACGATCTCCGTGGTGGTGGACCGGCTGGTGCTCAAGGACGGAATCCGCAATCGCCTGGCCGACTCCCTGGAGCTGGCCCTGTCCATGGGCAACGGGATGGTCGAAGTCCTGCCGGCCGACGACGACGGTCCGGCCGAGCCCATCCGGTTTTCCGAAACCCTGGTCTGCGTGGACTGCGGAATCAGCTTCCCGGAGATGACCCCGGCGGCTTTTTCCTTCAACTCGCCCCAGGGGGCCTGCCCCCACTGTGACGGCCTGGGGACGATCTCGGCATTCAACCCCGACCGGATCGTCCCGGACCCGTCCCTGTCGTTGCGGGAAGGGGCGGTCATTCCCTGGGCCAACCGCCGTTCCGTCCACTTCGCCGAGTTTCTGGAAACCCTCACGGCCCGTTACGGCGGCGACGTTTACACGCCGTTCCGGGACATCCCCGAGGCCCTCCGGCGGGTCATTCTCTACGGCTCCGGCGATGAATCGATTCCTTTTGAGTTTGAACGGAAAGGGCGGCGCTACACCGATGCCCGGCCCTTTGAAGGCGTCATTCCCCGGATGGAACGGCAATGGCGGGAAAGCGAGCCGGCCTCGGTCCGAGCCGAGCTGGGAGCCTACATGAGCGTCTGGCCCTGCCCGCTCTGCGGCGGGGCCCGGCTCAACCCGGCCGCCCGGTCGGTCCGGGTGGGCGGCCGGACGATGGCCGAGGTCACGGCCCTGTCAGTGACCGCGGCACGGGGCTTTGCCCGGGACCTGCCCGGCGCCCTCTCCGGCCAGATGGCGACCGTGGCCGAACGGATTGTCCGGGAGATCGGGGAGCGGCTCGGGTTTCTCGATGAGGTGGGCCTGGGCTACCTCACCCTGGACCGGGCGGCTCACACCCTGTCCGGGGGCGAAAGCCAGCGGATTCGGCTGGCCACCCAGATCGGAGCCCGGCTCACCGGGGTCCTCTACGTCCTCGACGAGCCGAGCATCGGGCTCCACCAGCGGGACAACCGGCGGCTCATTTCGGCCCTCACCCGGATGCGGGATCTCGGAAACACGGTCTGCGTGGTGGAGCACGACGAGGAGACCATCCGGGCCGCCGACCATCTGGTGGACATGGGGCCCGGAGCCGGGCTCGACGGCGGGAAAGTGGTCTATTCAGGGCCGCCCGAAGGCATTGTTGACGCCCCGGAATCCCTCACCGGCCAGTATTTCGCCGGCCGGCGGGCCATCGAGATCCCGGCCACCCGGCGGGCCGGCAGTGGGCGGGAGCTGGTCATCCGGGGAGCGTCGGCCAACAACCTCAAGGAAATCGATGTCGCCTTTCCCCTGGGCTGCCTTATCGGGGTGACCGGGGTCTCCGGGTCGGGGAAGTCCTCCCTGGTAGTCGAGACCCTCCACCGGATTCTGGCCCGGCGGATCAACCGCCGCCAGCTTGGCGGCCCGCCCGGACCCCACCGGTCGGTGGCCGGGCTCGAATGGGTCGATCGGGTGATCAACATCGACCAGTCCCCCATCGGCCG
>CAYNGG010000388.1:0-4127 GCA_964396575.1 uncultured Desulfobacteraceae bacterium
CCTCCCCGCCCTTCTCTTTCTTGTTGCTCCACTTCATCGAGACCCGAAAGGTCGCCTCGCTTCCGGCCGAGGCGAAGATGGCCACGCCAAATTTCGTGTTGAGCTTGATCCCGAAGTCCATGGTGATCTCGTCGGGCATGTTGACTTCCTTGAGGGCTTCGAGGACCACATCGGCCGCCGGCTTGACGTAAGACAGGGCCTCCCGGAACTTCCCCACGGTCCGGGCGTCCTCACCGTCGCCCAAACGTCCGGCCCGCTCCATCCGGCCGCCGCCTATGCCGTCTTCGACTTCCACGTAAACCGGCCCGCCGTCCAGCTCGAATTTCACCACTTCTTTCACCGCCGCACCTCCTTTGGGAATGCGTTGACTGATCCGTTTCTCATACCCCAAATCGGGTCGGTGATCAAGCATCCGTCTCGAATCCCCGCTGTTTGGGGGCTTCCGTCAATTGTTAGTCTTTTGTTAGCGCGGGGCAATTCCTTGAAAACCCCTTCCGCATCCTTTATAGAAAATGGATTGCTCGGCCTTCGCCCCGTTGCGGGGCCGATGGACGGACGCCAACCCACCCAATTGGAGGCTTTCCATGAAGAGACAGACCTTTCGGCGGTTTCTGGCGATCACCACCGCCCTGTTGCTGGCTATGGCATTCGGCTGCGGCGGCCAATCGGATGACGGGGACGGCGGCGGCGAGGCCCGCCGGGCCGCTCCGGGCGGGACCCTGAAAATTGTGTCCGGCTCTGAAAACAAGGGGCTCGAGCCGCTGATCCAGGAGTTTGCCCGGAAAGAGGGCGTCCGGATCGAAATCGAATACATGGGCAGCGTGGACATGACCCTGATGCTCATGGAGCGGGGCAAGGAAATTCCCTATGACGCTATCTGGCCGGCCAATACCCTCTGGATCACGCTGGGGGACAAGGGGAACGCCGTCCGGCACGTCGAGTCGATCATGCGGTCGCCGGTGGTCCTGGGATTGAAAAAGCCGGTTGCCGAGCGGCTGGGGTGGACCGAAAAGGAGGTCTCCATCGGCGACATCCTGGCGGCCGGCGAGGCCGGCAAGCTCCGGTTCGCCATGACCTCGGCCACCCAGTCCAACTCCGGGGCATCCGCCTACATCGGGTTTCTCTATGCTCTGTCCGGGGCCAGGGATGCGCTCCAGATGAAGCATCTGGAGGACCCGGCGGTTCAGGACCGGGTCAGGCGGTTGTTGAGCCGGGTGAACCGGTCGTCGGGCAGCAGCGGCTGGCTCAAGGAGACGGTGGTTGCCCATTACGACCGGTTTCAGGCCATGTTCAACTATGAGGCGATGATCATCGAGGCCAACCGGGAGCTTACCCAGCGGGGACAGCCGCCGCTCTACGCGATCTATCCGACCGGCGGGATCACCATCGCCGACTCCCCCCTGGGCTACGTGGACAAGGGGAACGCCGACAAGGAGGCGCTGTTCCGGAAGCTCCAGGCATTTCTCCTCTCCGACGAGGTTCAGGACAAGATTCTCCGCCAGGGCCGCAGGACGGGCCTGGTGGGGATGACGCCGGAAAAGGTGGATTCGTCCATTTTCAACCCGGAGTGGGGGATCGACGTGAGCCGGATCATCTCGCCGGTGCCGACGCCGTCGGAGCCGGTGATCCGCAAGGCTTTGGACCTCTACCAGACCGCCCTCCGGAAGCCATCCTGCACCGCTTACGTGGTGGACGTTTCCGGGAGCATGAAGGGGGAAGGGATCACTGAGCTCAAGGCGGCGATGACCACGCTGTTGGACCCGGACCAGGCCCGGCGGTACATGCTCCAGGCCTCGCCCCGGGACATCCACATTATCGTGCCGTTTAATTCCGTGCCCTTGAGCGGGGTGAAGGCCGAGGGGAATTCCCCGGAGACCCTGGGACAGCTTCTCAACTTCGTCCAGGGCCTCACCCCCGGCGGCGGGACTGATATTTACGCGGCCGCGGCCCGGGCATTGGAGATCCTGGGCCAGGTAGAGAGGATCGACGACTACTTTCCGGCCGTGATCCTGATGACCGATGGCCGGTCCAAGGGGGAGCTCCGGATGCTCCGGGCCGCCATCGAGGAATTGCCCATGGGGGCGGACATCCCGATCTTTTCGATCACCTTTGGCGACGCCGACCCGACTCAGCTCCGGGAGATCTCCGAGCTGACCGTGGGGCGGGTCTTCAGCGGAAAGAATCTGGTCAAGGCCTTCCGCAACGCCAAGGGATACAACTGATGCTTTCGGAGCTGAGGCGATGACCGAAACCTACCGACAGATCGTCGCGGGACTGGTCGGGGCCGGGGTCCTGGCGGGGCTCACCTTCTGGGGCGGGCTGGTGCTCTGGTTCAATCTGGCCATCGGCGCGGCGGTGGGGCTGGGGACCTATTTCACCATTCCCCGGAAGCGTCGGCCCGAGGAGATCGAGGTGGCACCGGGAGTGACCCTCGCCCAGCAGCAAGCGGCCCTGGCCAAGATCGATGGCTATGTGAAGCGGTTCCGATTATTGACCGGCAAGAGCCGGCAGCCGAGGATCGACAAATTGCTCCGGGAGCTGGTGGATCGCTTGCGGAAGATCGGGCGGAACTTCGAGGAGGACCCGAGGGACCTCATGATCGACAGCGCGGGGATGTTTCTGGACCACTACCTGGAGCGGGCCGTGGATCTGGTGGAGCAGTATGTTCGGATCGCCGGCCTGGCCCGTGAGGCCGACGGCGAGGACGAGCTGGCGGCGGCGGAGTCGGCCATCGGCAAGGTCCTGGCCGGGGTGGACGCCTTTTATCAGCAGTGCATCCAAAACGATCTGATGGATCTCGAGGTCAACTCCGAGACGCTCCTGTCGATCCTGGACGCGGACCTGCCCCCTTTATTTGACAACGAAAGGAGCCGACGGTGAAGAAGCTCATCGGACCGATTATTTTTCTGATTACGGCGGCGGTTGTCGGAGTCGTTTACTTTTCCGGCGGCCTGGAAGGCTTGAAGACCCCCGCCGCGCCCGAGACGATCGAGGTCTCCGCCTATGTGGGCGGCGAGAAAATGGCCTATCTCGACAACCCCGAGGTGAAAGCCATTCTGACCGACCGGTACGGAATCCGGCTGACGCCGGTCAAGGCGGGGAGCATCGAGATGGTCACCGACCTGCCCACGGCCGGAAAGGACGCCCTCTGGCCCAGCAACCAGGTGGCCGCCGAGATGTTCCGGCACCGGGGCCAGACGGCGTTGGCCCAGGAAACCATCTTCAACTCGCCCATTGTGCTCTACGCCTATGACATCGTCACCGAGGCCCTCATCAATCAGGGGATCGTGGAAAAGCAATCGGAAAGCTATTACATCGTCGATTTTCCCAAGCTGATCGGGCTGATCATGGAGGGCAAGACCTGGGGGGATATCGGTCTGCCTCAGCTTTTCGGGCGGGTGAGCATCCAGTCCACCGATCCCACCCGGAGCAACTCGGGGAACATGTTCGCGGGGCTTTTGGCCAATATGATCAACGGCGGGAAGGTGGTCACCCCCGAGTCCATCGACGGGGTGCTTCCCCGGATCGTGGAGTATTTCCGGCTCCGGGGCCACATGGAGCACTCCTCCGGGGACATCTTCAAGAGCTTTATCACCACCGGCGTGGGGGCCCGGCCGATGATCGTCGGATACGAAAATCAGCTCGTGGAGTTTACGCTGGAAAACCGCGAGTACCGGGATTATCTCCGCCAGAAGATCCGGACCCTCTACCCGATCCCGACGGTCTGGAGCTCGCACCCGGTCATCGCCCTCACCGACGGCGGGAAGCGGCTGGTGGAGGCCCTCAAGGACGACGACCTCCAGCGGATCGCCTGGGAGCGTCACGGGTTCCGATCGGGGCTTATGGGAGTTCAAAACGACCCGGCGGTCCTGGACGTCCTGGGCATTCCCGAGGAGATCACCTCCGTCATGCCCATGCCCGGCGCCCCGGTAATGACCCGGATTATCAGGGCGATTGAGGGGTGAGTGTAAGCCGGCGGTTTGTATCGTTTCACCCAATCCGTCCGGCTTTGGTTTAAGCGCTATCGAGGCCATCCCATGACCGCTCACGTCGAGCGCCGATGACCAGTGCTGACGCATGAATTAGAGAATGGCCAGCGTTGGTCATCACCTCACCCTACCTCCCTA
>CAYNGG010000389.1:0-4112 GCA_964396575.1 uncultured Desulfobacteraceae bacterium
AGAGACATCCGAGGTTTGGGCTTTCAGGTTTTGGTTCCCATGGTTTTCGCGTACTTTTTCTGATATAGAACCTTTTTCGGCTGCCCTCTGACGCTCCAGCGCGAGGCGTATGGCTGCCGTGATAAGGAGTTTTTTCAAGTTTAAGATCAAGGCCCTGCGCGAGACCAGGTACGCTTTAGTCGGATAAACCGCCTCTCCTCCCCCCCCTCCGCGCAATCTTCAGATTAGAAGGGCCGCTCTCTCCCTGAAAGCCAAGAGAACTGGATGATCCATGGCATCAAGGCCGCCGTTTCCTCAACCCGGCATGACGCCCCTTTCTATTCGTAAACCACCTCCACCTCCGCCAGAAAGGCGCTCAGCCGCCGGACCGCTTCCATGGCTTTCGCTGTGTCGCCGGATTGGGCGGCGGTTTCCATTTCCCGGCCGAAATCGGAGATGGCGTCGAAGCCGTAGCTCCCGCCGGCGCCTTTCATCTGGTGGCCGAGGGACTCGACGACATCCAGGTCACCCCGGTCCAGGGCCGCGGTCAGGGTGTCGATGTCCCGCCGGCGGTTGTTTAGAAACTCGGGGATGATATCTTCAAGGTCGGCGTCAACGTAAACGATCACGGGCGTCTCCTTTTTGGGATACGAGCTCAGGTCCGTGGGCGGCGGGTCCGATGCCGTCCGGCGGGCAGGGGGAAAGGGACCAGATTTTCCGGGCATAAGTGGCGACGGTCCGGTCGCTGGAGAAATAGCCCATTCCGGCGATGTTTAAAATCGCCTTTCGGTCCCAGGCCGGAGGGTCGCGGTAGAGCGCATCCACGGCATCCTGAGCGTCGATGTAAGAGCCCAGGTCGGCCAGATGACAGTAGGGGTCATCGCGGTTGACCAGGGTGTCGAAGATCCAGTCCAGGGCTTCGGGGGCCTCCGGGCAAAACCGGTCCGAGGCGATGGTGTCCATGACCCGCCGGATTCTCGGGTCGGCGTCATAGTATTTTCGGGGGTCGATCCCGCCGGCGGACCGGAGCCGATCCAGGGCGTCGGCGGTGTGGCCGAAGAGGAAGAGGTGCTCGGCGCCGATCCGGTCGCGCATCTCGATGGTGGCCCCGTCCAGAGTGCCCACGGTGAGGGCGCCGTTCAGAGCGAGCTTCATGTTTCCGGTGCCCGAGGCTTCGGTGCCGGCGGTTGAGATCTGCTCACTCACCTCGGCCGCCGGAATGATCCGTTCGGCCAGGGAAACCCGGTAGTCCGGGATGAAGACCACCTTGAGGCGCCCGTCGAGCCGCCGGTCGGCGTTGATCACCCGGCCGACCCGGTGGATCAGGTGGATGATCTCCTTGGCGGCCCAATAGCCCGGCGCCGCCTTTCCGGCAAAGATGAAGGTCCGGCCCACGGCGTCCGTCCGTCCGTCTTCGACGATGGAGAGGTAGCGGTGGATGATCCCGAGGATGTTCAGCAATTGCCGCTTGTACTCGTGAATCCGCTTGACCTGAACGTCGAAGAGGGTGTCCGGTCGGGGGGTCACCGAGGTGTTCCGCCGGATGATCTCGGTCAGGCGGGCCTTGTTTTGGGCCTTGACCCGGCGGAAGGCGGCCCGGAAGTCGGGCTCGTCGGCGGCCGGGCGGAGGGCATCGAGCTGCTCGGGGTCGGTGATCCAGCCGGGACCGATCCGGTCGGTGATGAGGTCCGCCAGGGCCGGGTTGGCGGTGAGGAGCCAGCGCCGGTGGGTGATCCCGTTGGTGACGCTGACAAACCGGTCGGGCCAGAGGTCGTGGAAATCGGGAACCACGGTTTCGGTGAGGAGGCGGGTGTGGAGGCGGGCCACGCCATTCACCGCGTGACTTCCGCGGATGGCCAGGTGGGCCATCCGGACCTGCCTGGGCGGACCTTCCTCGATGATGGAAATCCGTTCGAGCCGGTCGGGTCCGACGGACCGGGCGGCGGCGGCCCACTTGAGAAACCGGTGGTTGATTTCGTAGATGATCTGGAGATGCCGGGGCAGGACCCGCTCGAAGAGGTCAACCGGCCACTTTTCCAGGGCTTCGTGGAGCAGGGTGTGGTTGGTGTAGGCCACGGTTTCCCGGACCGTCTCCCAGGCCGCGTCCCAGTCAGCCTGCTCCTCGTCCACCAGGAGGCGCATCAGCTCGGCCACGGCCAGGGCCGGGTGAGTGTCGTTGAGCTGGATGGCGACCCGGTCGGCCAAACCCTCGAGGCCGTCGTGATCGGCCCGGTAGCGCCGGACGATGTCCCGGATGGCGCAGGCGGTGAAAAAGTATTCCTGGACCAGGCGCAGCTCCCGGCCCTCCCGGATGGAGTCAGAGGGGTAGAGGATCTTGGAGATGGTCTCGGAGGTGATCTTTTGCTTCACCGCCTCCAGATAATCCCCCTGGTTGAAGATCTCCATGTCGAAGTCGTCGGAAGCCCGGGCCGCGTAAAGCCGGAGCCGGTTGACGGTCCGGCCGCCGTATCCCGAGATGAGAAAGTCCCGGGGGACCCCGACGATCAGCCGCCAGTCGAGCCACATGGGGTTGTAGTGGCCGAAGAGGTCCCGGGTATGCTCGATCCGGCCGTAAACCGGAACCATGCAGGCTTCCTCGGGCCGCTCGATCTCCCAGGGCGAGCCCATCTTGAGCCAGCGGTCCGGCTTTTCCCGCTGCCGGCCGTTTTCGATCTCCTGGTGAAACAGGCCCAGCTCGTAGTGAAGCCCGTAGCCGAAGCCGGGGTAGTCCTGGGAGGCCAGGGAGTCGAGGAGGCAGGCGGCCAGCCTTCCCAGCCCGCCGTTTCCCAGGGCCGCGTCGCTTTCCTGGTCCATGACCGCCGTCAGGTCCCGGCCCATGTCGGCCATGGCCCCGGCGGCGGCCTCCCGGAGGCCGAGGTTGACCAGGTGAGACTCCAGGGACCGGCCCAAAAGAAACTCCATGGAGAGGTAATAGAGCCGCTTGGCGTCGGTCCGGCGGTAGCGGGCCTCGGTGTCGAGCATCCGCTCGGCCAGCCGGTCCCGGACCGACAGGGCCAGGGCCTGGAAAACGTCATGTGAGGAAGCCGTCTCCGGAAGCCGGGCGAGCGAATACCGGAGGTGGCGCCGGACGTCGGCGCGAAGCGATTCCCGGTCGGACCGGAGATAGGCGGCGGATACTGGGGGCATGGCCGTTGAAATCCTTTCGTCAAAACGGTTGCATGGCGGGGATTCACCGATCCCCGCCGATTCCGACAGCATACCCAAAGATGGCGGCCGGAAGCAAGCTCAGGACGACACCGGCTTTGGATATCCGTATTGACAGGGCGCCCGCTTTTATTTATACCTGCCAAGCGGGATTGCAAGTTATTGTTCTTGATCCACTTTCACGAGCCCCGGTCAGGCCTTCAGGGGCGCGGCGCCCCGGATTCCGCCGGACGGGGGCGCCGGGGAATCAGCTAAAGGGAGCTGTCAGGAGCCTATGCACGGCGAAGTCAAATGGTCCCTCGATCCCGACTGGGAGGCGGTGGACCGGACCCGGGAGGCGGTGGAGGTCTTTTTCCGGGAGACGGGGTTTACCGAAGACGAGGTCCTCGCCCGGACGATGGTGATCAGCGAGCTGGTGGAAAACAGCGTCAAGTACGGCGATTTCACCGACCCGGCGGCCCGGATCGAGCTGTCGGTGGCCGTGACCGACGGCGAGGTCACCGTGGAGGTGAGCCATCCCACCCCGACGGCGGAGCTTCGCCACCTGGAGCGGCTCGACCGGATGATCCAGTATATCCGGGGGTTCCAGGACCCCTTCGAAGCCTATGTGGAACAGCTCAAGCAGGTGGCCCGACGGTCCCTCGAGGACGAGGAAAGCGGCCTGGGACTGGCCCGGATGGCCTACGAAGGGGGAGCCCTGCTTGACTTTTTCGTGGAAGCGGACGGCATTTTGAACCTATCAGCGGTGGTTGCCGCCCCCGAGGAGCGTTAACATACGATGAGTACCGAACCTGCCCGGCGATTCGAGCACAACCGCCTCGCCATCGATCGGACCGACTCGGCGTCGGCCGTTGTCCTCCGGTTTGCCGGCAAAAGCGTTGACCGGAAGCCGGCCGACTTTATCACCCCCATCCTGCTGGACGTGCTTCAGGACGCCGGGGACTCGGTGATGATGCGGATGATCTACG
>CAYNGG010000390.1:0-2551 GCA_964396575.1 uncultured Desulfobacteraceae bacterium
GATTGATAATTGATTTGAGCCGGTAAACCCGCGATCAAAATCTAAAATCATAAATCTAAAATCTAAAATCACAAATCGCGGTCTGAGGGATATGGAACACATCCAGCAATACACGCTGTTGTTTGTCTCCCTGGCGGTCCTGATTCTGCCGGGGTTGAGCCGGCTGCTCCGGATTCCGGCGGTGGTGGCCGAGATGGTTTTCGGGGTGATCCTGGGGAAAAGCCTGCTCCAATTTGAGGTCTCGGGGGACTGGCTGCCCTTTCTGGCGGATCTCGGCTTTTTGATGCTCATGTTCCAGGCCGGGATGGAGATCGATTTCGGGATGCTCCGAAAGCAGAGCCGGGGCAATATCGCTTTCCAGTTTGTTCTGTTCGCGGCCACCTTCGGGTTGTCCCTGGGCTTCGCGTTCCTGATGGGTCGGGGAATGTTCATCGCCCTGGTGCTTTCGACCACTTCCCTGGGGCTCGTGATGCCGATTCTGAAGGAAAGCGGCTACACCCGGACCGAGCTGGGCCAGAGTATCCTGTTGGCGGCCACTTTGGCCGACTTTCTGACCTTGTTCGGGATCACTTTCTTTTTGTTGTATCTCCAGCACGGTCTGAGCTGGCGGTTCGCCCTGCCGGTGCCGCTGTTCATCGGATTCGGGGTGCTGCTCCACGTGGGCCGGCTCTGGGCCTGGTGGAACCCATCCCAGGCCGAGACGATCCTGGGGATCAAATCGGACTCCCAGGAGATCGGGGTCCGCCTCTCCATGGCCCTTTTGTTTCTGTTCGTGGGACTCGCCGAGCTGGTCCACCTGGAGCCGGTCCTCGGGGCCTTTATGGGCGGTGCCGTGCTATCGTTCGTCTTCCGGGAAAAGTTCGCTCTTGAGGAGAAGCTATCGGCCATCGGGTTCGGCTTTCTGATTCCGTTTTTCTTTATCCACGTGGGGATGCAGTTCGACCTGACCAACGTCGCGAACAAGGCTCAGCTCATCTTCACGGCCAAGCTCCTGGGGCTGGCCCTGGCGGTCAAGCTCCTTCCGGCCGCGCTGTTGATTCTCAGGGGGCGCTCGGTCAAGGAAGCCTTTCAGGTCGGCATTCTCCTCTCCTCGCGCCTGTCCTTGATCATCGCCGCCGCCGCCATCGGTCTTCAAAACAACCTCATCACTCAAGCCATGAAGGACGCCATTGTCCTCCTGGCTCTGATCACCTGTTTTGTGGGGCCGACCCTCTTCAAGCTCACCCTGCGCGGCGAAAAACGCGGTTGAGGCCCGGTGCGGGCGCGTTTGACATTTGATCGGCGGCCGCGTAAAACGGCGTTAGACCGACAAGCGGGGGCGAGCGTCACGGGCGTTCGCCCCAGGGGATGGTGATATGGGCAGATTCGCGATACTGATCTTCATGGCCGTGGCCCTGATCCTGGCCGGCATGAAAAACTGGAAGTATTTCCTGGGGCTCGTTTTGGTCTTTACCGCCGGGCTGATGGGGCTGTTTTATTATAACATGCGGGTGATCGAAACCCAGCGGGCCGCCGTCAAGGGAGAGCGAACCATCGAAGTCGTCCGGGTGGCGGTGGATGACGCCAAAAAGGCTCTTTTCACCGACGATGGGCTCCAGCTTGAGCTCCGAAAATCCCACGGCCTGGTGGTCAGCACCCGGAAGCTGGACAATGCGGAGATGGCCACGGCCGACCCGGACGGACTCGACGGGCTCTGGCCGTCGGACGCGGCTTCGGCCCGGGAGTTTATCGAGAGCCAGGGCCGAGCCGGGCTCACCGCTGATACGATCTGCCGCTCGCCTCTGGTGTTGCTCACCTGGGCTGACGAGGCCGACGCCCTGGCCCGAGGGGGCGCCGTCGAGGAGCGATCCGGCCGCTATGTGATGACTGATCCGGAGGCTTCCGTCACCTGGATCGCCGAAGGCCGACCCTGGAGTGACCTGGGGCTCCGGGGCCGGAACGCGCCTCTGACGGTCGTCACGCCATCGCCCGACAAGAATCCGGTCGGCATGGCCCTGGTGAAGCTGGTGTTGAGCGTCTTCATCGACCCGGCCAGCCCTCCCGCCGAGGTCCCCCCGGCGGCCCTGGAAGTCCTGAACCGGCTGGAGACCGCCGATGAAACGGCAGACGGCCTGTTCAACCAGTACATTCGACAGGGAGCGGGGACCTATCCGCTGATCGCGGCCGCCGAGCACCAGGTCGCGGCCTTTTACGCGGACCGTCCCGGCTACCGGGACCGGCTCCGGGAAGCGGTTCGGATCATCCACATCACGCCGCCCGTAATGATTGAGCATCCGTTCGTGGCCCTCAGCGACCCCGGCGAGGCGCTCCGGTCCGCCCTGAAGGCCCCGGTCATCCAAAATATCCTCTGGAAGCGCCACGGGTTCCGGCCGACCGTGGCGGGTATCCCCCCGCCGCCGGTGCTCGAAATCCTCGGCCTGCCCGAGACACTCCAACCGGCCCGGCCGGACCTTCCCCATTCGGGATCATCCCGGCCGCGATGAACGCATCGGTATCTCCCTGATGGGGCGCAACGAAAAAGATGAGCCTGTTTACCCGAAAATCGAAATCG
>CAYNGG010000390.1:2651-4109 GCA_964396575.1 uncultured Desulfobacteraceae bacterium
ATCGAAATCGCTATCGAAATCGCGTAACCCGCGGGAGAAACTACCCGAGAACAGGCTAAACGAGACGTGAATGGCGCGACATGCAGGGGCAGGCCCCCGTGCCTGCCCTGTATCTGAAAAAGGAGTAACCCATGACGGATATCACCCGAACCGAATCACTGGCCGCCCTTCGGCGCCGATACGTCCCCCAGGGACCCTTCAACGTCACCCCCTACTTTGCCGACCGGGCCGACGGCGCGGTGATCACCGACGTCGAGGGCCGGGAGCTGATCGACTTTGCCGGCGGGATCGCCGTGATGAACGTCGGCCACAGCCATCCCAAGGTGGTGGCCGCCATCCAGGACCAGGCCGCCAGATTCACTCACACCTGCTTTCACATCGTCATGTATGAGCCCTATCTCCGCCTGGTGGAACGACTTTGCGGGCTGACCCCCGGGGATTTTCCCAAAATGGCGATGCTGGCCAACTCGGGGGCCGAAGCAGTGGAAAACGCGATCAAGGTGGCCCGGTACCACACCGGACGCCAGGCGGTGATCGCCTTTGAGACCGGATTCCATGGCCGGACCTACATGGCCATGACCCTCACATCCAAGGTCAAACCGTACAAATTCGGGTTCGGGCCCATGATGCCCGAGGTTTACCGGATGCCCTATGCCTATTGCTACCGCTGTCCGATGGGGCTTGCCTATCCTGGCTGCGACGTGGCCTGCGCGGACTACCTCAGGGATTTTTTCATTGACCACGTGGCCGGGGAGCAGACCGCCGCGTTGATTGTCGAGCCGATCACCGGCGAGGGCGGGTTCATTGTCCCGCCCAGGGAGTATTTCCCCAAGCTGGCCGCCATCTGCCGGGAGCACGGCATCGTTTTTATCGCCGACGAGGTTCAGACCGGCATGGGCCGGACCGGGAGGATGCTGGCCATGGAGCATTGGGGGGTCGAGCCGGACCTGGTGACTATGGCCAAAAGCCTGGCCGCCGGGATGCCCCTGTCGGCCCTGATCGGCCGGGCCGAAATGATGAGCTCGCCCCATGTGGGCGGCCTCGGCGGGACTTACGGCGGGAACCCGGTCTGCTGCCGGGCGGCCCTGGCGGTCCTCGAGATCTTCGACACGGAGCCCCTGCTCGAACGAGCCCGGAGCCTGGGCGAGACGATCCGGGATCGATTCGAAACCTGGAAAGGGCAATATGAAATTATTGGAGACGTCCGGGGCCTCGGCCCGATGATGGCCATCGAGCTGGTCACCGACCGGGACCAGAAAACCCCGGCGCCCGACGCGGCCAAGGCCCTGGTGAGCTATTGTGTCGAGCGGGGGCTGGTGCTGCTGTCCTGCGGCAACTTCGGGAACGTGATCCGGACCATCATGCCGTTGGTGATCGCCGATGAGCAGCTCGAACGGGGGCTTGCCATCATGGAAGAGGGAATCGCATCGCTGTCCGACGGATAAGGGATACGAATTA
>CAYNGG010000391.1:0-4107 GCA_964396575.1 uncultured Desulfobacteraceae bacterium
CATTTTTCATCCGGGGCCGCGTCCCGGACCAGGATTTCCATCAGATCCCGCCCGAACTTTCCGAACCCGAGGATGTCGATCTCGCTGACCCCGTTGCGGATCTCTCGGTTGAAATGACGGTCGATCATCCGCTTGGCGGAGATCCGGTAGGTGTCGAAAAGCCGGATGGACAGGGAGCCCTCGGTCTGGAGCGCCTCCCGGGCGGTTTTGGCGAGCCGCTCGTTGGCGATGTGAGCCCAGAGCAGCCGGGGGGAGCTGTCCGAACCCCGGAGCTGGTTGTAGGCCGCCACAACCCCCTCCAGGTTGGCCAGGTCGTTCCCCGAGGCGAAAATGAGAGTCCGGGCCCGGAAAGCCCCGGCCCGCTCAAGGATCTTGGGCGAAAGAAAATTCCCCTGAATGATCGGAACCTTGTGCTTCTCACACCATTCATCTAAACAGTCGGAAGCCGCGTTGTCCACCCCAACCAGCCGGACCCCCTTGCCCTTGAGGGTGGCCGCCAGGAGCTTTCCCGTCCGGCCCATCCCGCAGATAATCACGTGGTCGGACCACCAGCGGGTCCGGATGGCCGGGGAAAACCGGAACAGATAGGAGATGGCCGTGCCCACCGCCGACAGGGCGATCACCGGAGCGAAAAAGTAGATGAAGACCAGGGCGGGGGAATACGGGAAGTGGTCCATGTCGTGTTCAAGGATAAAGACCCGGATGGTGTAATAGAACGCCCCCCAGAACTTAAGGTCCGGGTCCTCCTTGGGAAAGTAGTAAATCCCGATGATCAAAACGATCAGAATCGAGACGGTCCAGAAGCCGATCTGGATGAGACTTTTGCGAGTGATGGTCATGGTGTCGGATGGGGCTTGAGATTAGAAGTGATTCGTACCATAATAGGCAATGGCCATTGTCTGATCTATAACCGACTTTGGTGCTGAATGCAAACCCCAATTGAACGCATTATAAGGAGGATTCCCATGAGATGCTCCCCATGGACCGTCGCCCTGGCCGTCATCCTTTCCGCCGGGGCCACGGCGGCCATTGCTGAACCTTACTCAGCCGCCCGGAACCGGATGGTGGCCGACCAGATCGAGGCGAGGGGGATCGATGACGAGCGGGTCCTGGCGGCCATGCGAACCGTTCCCCGCCACCCGTTCGTCCCGCCGGATCTCAGAGGCAAAGCCTACGCTGACCACCCCCTGCCCATCGGTGAGGGGCAGACCATCTCCCAGCCCTATATCGTGGCGCTGATGACCGAGTCGGTGTCGCTGACCCCGACGAGCCGGGTCCTGGAAATCGGGACCGGATCCGGCTATCAGGCGGCGGTCCTGGCGGAGGTGGCCGGGTCGGTTTACTCGGTGGAGATCAAGGAGAAGCTCCACGAAACCGCCACCGCCGCCCTCCGGGAGGCCGGCTACCACGATGTCCGGACCCGCCGGGGGGACGGGTATTTCGGCTGGGAGTCGGCCGCTCCCTTTGACGCCATCATGATTACCGCGGCCGTGGATCACATTCCGCCGCCGCTGTTGGCTCAGCTCAAAGACGGCGGCCAACTCGTCCTGCCCCTGGGCAACCCTTTCAGCTACCAGAACCTCGTCCGGGTGACCAAAACGGGCGACGATTACACGGTCCGCCAGATCACCGGGGTCCTTTTCGTCCCCATGACCGGCCAAGCCCTGGAATCGCCGTAGCTCTCTGATGCGGGACGCCGCCGTCTTTATCGTTTCGCTGTCGGCACTGGCCTACGAGATCCTTCTGGCCCGGTGCTTTGCCGTCAGCCAGTGGCACCATTTGGCCTTTATGGTCATCTCGGTGGCCCTCTTCGGGTTCGGGGCCTCGGGGACCGTTTTGAGTCTTTTCGATGCCCGCCGACCGGGGTGGGAGAGGCGGATGTCACGGCCCGAGTCCCTGGGCCGACTGCTCTGCGTCTTTTCGTTTACGGCCGTGGCCGCCTTTGTCCTGGTCAACCGGCTCCCCCTGGACTACGCCCGGCTTCCCTTTCAGCCGGTCCAGGCCCTCTATCTTCTGACCGCCTTTCTGGCTCTGGCCTTGCCCTTCGGGGTGGCCGGGACGGTGGTCTCGGTGGCCTATGCCGCCGCCGCTGAGCGGACCGGGCGGACCTACCTGGCCACCATGGGGGGATCGGCCGTCGGGGCTCTGCTCCCGGCCGCTGCCCTGCCCTCCATCGGCGAGGGGAAGCTGGTGCTGGGAGTGACGCTGCTCCCCCTTCTCATCGTCTTCTGGGCCGGAGGCCGGGCCAATCGGGCGGCCGCGCTGATCCTGGCCGGGGGGATCGCCCTCTTGCCGATGGTCTGGCCCGAAGCCGCCCAGGTAACCCCTTCGCCTTACAAGGGGCTGAGCCAGGTCCGCCGCTTTCCCGATACCCGGGTAACGGAGACCGCTCACGGAATGCGGGGCCGGATCGACCGGGTGGAAAGCCCCTACATCCGGTTTGCCCCCGGCCTGAGCCTGACCTTCACCGGCCGAATGCCCCCTCAGACGGCCGTTTTCATCGATGCCGACAGCCGGGTGGTCCTCTACGATGTCGAAACGCCGGCGGACCTCGAATTCGCCCGCCACAGCCTGCTCCATGCCGGTTATGTGATCCGCCCCGAGCCGGATGAGGTTCTGCTGATCGCCTCGGACGGGGGCGCGTCGGCCGCTTCAGCGTTGGCCGGCGGAGCTCAAACGGTGAGCTGGGTCCTCGGGACCCCGCGTCTGGCCCGGATGGTCCGGGAAAGCTACGGCATCGAAACTCGGGTCAATGGACCCCGGAACGCCCTGGCCGGGAGCCGGAAGCGGTTTTCCGTGATCCACTTCGAGCACTGGGGGGCCTCCCTGCCCGGGGCCGACGCCCTGACCCAGGACCATACCGTCACGGTGGAGGGACTGTCCGGCGCGCTGGATCGGTTGGAGGACAGCGGGCTTCTGGTCATCAGCCGCCGGCTGCTCCTGCCGCCCTCCGATTCCCTCCGGGTCTTCGGGGCCGCCCTGGCGGCCCTGGACCGCCAGGGGGCCGAACGTCCGGCCGATCACCTGGCTTTGCTGCGAAGCTGGGACACCTATACCCTCCTGGTCTCGAAAAGCCCGCTGTCGCTTGATGAGATCGACCGGCTCCGGGGGTTTGCCGGGGAGATGAATTTCGACCTCGTCCACCTGCCGGGTCTGTCCGAAAGCGAGGCCAACCGGTTCAACGTCCACGACGCGCCGTATTACTTCATGGCGGTCCGGGAGATGATCCGGGCCCGGGCCGAGGGCCGGCTGGACCGGTTTTACCGCGACTATCCGCTGGATGTGGCTCCCCAGACCGACCGGCGGCCCTTTCCCGGCCGGTTTCTCAAGTGGGGACGGCTCGACGAGATCCACGGGAGCATGGGGGGGCGGATGTATTCGCTGCTCCTTTCCGGGGAGATCGTGGTGGCGACCGTCTTCGCGGAGGCGGTGATCGTCTCCGCGCTCCTGCTGGGCCTGCCGCTCATCGCCGTCGCTCGACGAGGCGGAGCCGACGGCCGGCGCGACCTGACCCCGGCCAAGGGACTCTATTTCTTCGGGATCGGCACCGGCTTCATGCTCGTCGAGATGTATTTCATCCACGTCTGGACCCTGCTGCTGGGGCATCCCCTCGTGAGCTTTACCGCCGTGGCCGCCGGGATGCTGGTGGGCTCCGGGCTGGGCGGCTGGATCTGCCGGGACTGGACCGCCGGCCGGATCATGCCGGTGCTGACTGGACTTCTGGGGCTCTTGATCATCCTGTGGATCGGGGCTGAACCGATGGTCCGGGCGGCCCTCGGATGGCCGATCGAAGCCCGACTTCTGGCGGGGCTGGCCGTGCTGGTGCCGACGGGCGTGGTCATGGGCGGCCCCTTTGTCCTCGGAATGCGCCACCTTTTGGGGACTCCGGTGGGCCGGGCGTATGCCTGGGCCCAGAACGGCTGCGCCTCGGTGATGGCCGCCATTGCCTCGGCCCAGCTCGCGGTAAGTCTGGGACTCCCGGCGGTGATGGCCGGGGCGGTGGCGGGGTACGGCCTTGCGCTGGGGGCGGCTGTCCGGCTCCGGGGGAGGGCGGATTTTAGATTTTAGATTTTGGATTTTAGATTTGGCGATCTTCTGAGCTCTTTG
>CAYNGG010000392.1:0-4097 GCA_964396575.1 uncultured Desulfobacteraceae bacterium
CCATCGACAACATGCCCATCAGTCCGGGCTCCATGGCCGAAGAAAAAGGGTGCAAACCCGGAGACGACAAGTTCCGGATGATCAACGGGTTCAGCCCGAGGATCACCATGGCCGCGGCCGAAAAGATCGGGCTCGGCACCCAGGAGTTCAACCTGATTAACTATGAACCCGTGCTGACGCCGGAAACCGCGGCCAAATGGCAGGTGCGGCCGGGCGGCAAGCCCACCACGGTCAAGCTGCGGGAAACCTTCCACCGGCACGACCTGGCCACCGAAGTCATGCCGTTCGACCGAACCGAGTACAACAAGGATTGGGTGTTCAACGAGTGGAAGAAGTATGACCCGTTCAAGGGAGAGCCGGCCTAGCCGCCGCTGATTGTCGGCGCGAAGCCGTTTGACGGCAAACGTATCAATATCAGGGGGAGGGCCTGTCCGCCTTCCCCTGACGCCGCGGGCGAATGACGAAAAAAGGAGAAACGCATCCATGCAGCAGGTGACCTGGGTAGATATGGACGGCATGTCGGTGGAAAACACGGTCTCCCACAAGTTGGACCGGCTGGTGACCCGATCGGGGGCGGGCGGTGACGTGTCCGAGGGTATGCGGGTGGCCCTCAAGATCAACACCGCCGAGGAGGGATACGAGTACGGGCTCCGGCCTGGCTTTATCCGGACGGTGGTTCAGGCCGCCAGCCGCGCCAGCAACAATTTGTCCATTGTCTGCGACGGACCGAGGCTGGTGGATTACTGGAAGCGGTCCAGGGCAAACCTCTTCATGGAGGCGGCCACCGCCCACGGATATTCCAGCGAGACCCTGGCGGGCCATTTCGTGATCAACGGCGGGTTCAGCGGGGACGAAGGCGATCTGTTTCCCCGCGGATCCACGGAATCGGTTTTGGGCGGCGTCGAGGTGGGGACCGTCATCTGCCGGAGCGATGCGCTGTGGGTGCTGTCCCACGTTACCCTCCATCCATTGTTCGGCATCAGCGGCGCCCTGCTCAACGGCGGGTTTGAATGCCTTTCCGGCAGGGCTCGCACCCGGCTGCTCCAGGGACTTAATCCCTACCTGTTCAACGGCGCCCGACCTGATGCTCAGAAGGTCGCGGCCTTTCATCAAAGAGCTCTGGAGGCCATCCACGGCGTCAAAGCGTCGGTGGACGGTCGCGTGTTTTATATCAATTTCCTCTGGGACGTAACTCCTCAGCCGGAATACTACCCTTTCAGCGGCCAGCCCATCATGGAAAACCTGGGGTTTCTGGCCAGCCGCGATCCCGTGGCCCTGGACGCGGCGACTTACGATTTGATGGCGGAACGAGCCGGCAGCGGCGGAATCGTCCCCGGCGTCGATTTTCCCGAATTTCTGAAAACCGCCGAGGCCATGGGCATCGGCAGCCTGTCGCGGGATGTCCAGCGGCTTTCGTAAGTGATCGGTGAATGTTGAGCAGGGGGTAGTGGCGCTGATATCGAGTCGCAAACCACGAGTCATTATAAACAGGAGAATGGAATGGAGCCCAACCGGAACGAATTTATCGAAAAACAACGACACCAACTGACGGAAGAAGGGGCCATCGCCGACGCCCTGAAGCATGTCCGGTACAAAATCGCCGTTCTGTCGGGCAAAGGCGGGGTGGGCAAGACGGCCGCGACGGTCAATCTGGCCGCGGCCCTGAAAAACGCGGGCAACCAAGTGGGCATTTTTGACGCCGACCTCCACGGACCCAGTGTGCCGAAAATGCTTGGCATCCGGAAGGAAGCGACTTTGAACGGGGCGTTCTGGCTGGACCCGGTGGTGACGGAATCCGGGATCAAGGCCCTGTCCGTGGCCCTGTTCTGGCCCGGAGAGATGACGCCGGTCATGTGGCGGGGGCAGGCCAAAAGCCGCACCATCCGACAGCTCCTGTCGGCCGCCAAATGGGGCGGGCTGGACTACCTCTTGGTGGACCTGCCCCCGGGCACGGGCGACGAGCCCACCGCCATCCTCAAATCCATCCCGGACTTAGACGGCGTGATCATCGTCACCACCCCCCAGGAAGTTTCCACCCTGGTCTGCTCCAAGGCCATCAACGCAGCCATTTCATTAGGGGCCAAGGTGCTGGGGCTGGTGGAAAACATGAGCTCCTACACCTGCAAATGCGGGGACACGGTTTACCTGTTCGGCAAGGACAAGGGCAAGCAACTGGCCCGGATGATGGAAATCCCCTTTCTGGGGTCCATCCCCATCGACCCGCTGTTTTCCGAGGCCGCCGACTCCGGCGTGCCGGCGGTCAACCTCCATCCGGACGGCCTCACCGCCCAGGCTTTCGGCCAGATCGCCGCCACCATCAGCGGCGGCCTGCCGCCCAAAGAAGTCCCTGAAGCCCCGCCGGAAGAACATCACGTCTGCCCCGGCGGCGGCGGGCATCATCATCACGGTCCCGGTTCTCATTGCAGCCATGGCCACGCGCATCATCACCATTGACGCGGTTCGGCGTCAGGCGGCGCTTTCCGGCCTGAAGGCCGCATATTTCTTAAATTTAACGAATGAAAGGAGCATTCATTGAGCGAACAGAAAATGGGCACCAACTATGCCCGGGAGCTGATCGAGAAGTTTCGGACCATCGCCGAAAAAACCGATTACCCGGAGGTGAAGGAGAAGCTCACCGCCGTATGTGATGACCTCGAGCCCCTGGTCAAAAAGCTCTATTTCAAGACCCAGAAGGGCACCGAGGACATGAAAACCCTGGCGGAAAACGCCCAGGACCTGGATGCCAAACTCGACGCCTGCAAGGCGGCGGAAGAGGCCGAGGGCGTCTGCCAGCCGTTTTTCGATGAGCTGGAAAAGGTCATTAAGCATGTTAAAACGATGAAAGTCCGCATGACCTGAAGAAGGGGCGCGACATGGAACTGGAACCGAGGGACAAGGAAATGGTACAGGACATCACCCGGATGGGCGTGCGGACGGCCGTGCTGCTCAGGGGCGTGATGCTCCAGAAGGTCGATGCCGACACCCTCCGGTGGGGGCTTTCGGAGATTAACCCCGATCAGTTGATGGAAAAGTACATGGCCGGCCCCAACAGCCTGGCTAATCGCCCCGACTGCGTCCACCTCCTCAACCTGCTCCACCTGATTTACAGCCTCAACGGACAACTGGATTACCAGATTCAGGAGTACGGCCTTGATTCCCTGAAGGACGACCTCCAGGAAATCAACGTCAGCTTGCGGCAAGTCGGGGAGCAATTTGATCTGGAATCCTTGAGGGAGGCGATTTAGGGGCGGGGATCAGGGGTTGGTGAATCGTGAATTGCATCAATTCTATAAGGAGATATTGAATGAAACTTGAGGGAAAAGTGGCCATCGTCACCGGCGGGGCCCGGGGCAACGGATTTGCCGCGGCCCGGTGCATGGCCGAGGAAGGGGCGGACATCGTGATCGCCGATATCTGCGCGGACATGAAGACCATCCCGTATAAGATGTCAACGCCCGAAGGCATGGAAAAGGCGGTCAGCGAGATGGAGGCCATGGGCCGGAAGGCCATCGGCGTTAAATGCGACGTGCGGAAAAACGCCGAGGTCAAGGCCATGGTGGAATCGGCCATGAAGGAATTCGGCAAAATCGACATCCTGGTCAATAACGCCGGCAACTCCTCGATGATGGCCATCGCCGATATGCCCGAGGAGACCTGGGACGAGGTTTTAGACACTCACCTGAAGGGGACCTACCTCTGCTGTCACTATGTCCTGCCCATAATGATCAAGCAGGGGAGCGGCAATGTGGTGAGCATCTCCTCGGTGGGAGGCCAGCGGGGCTTCGGCATGGGCGGCCATTACTGCGCGGCCAAGCACGGGATCATCGGCCTTAACAAGTCCATCGCCATGGAAGTGGCGGACCACGGCATCCGGGCCAACGTGGTCTGCCCCGGAACCGTCTGGACCGACATGATGAAGGGGATCGCCGAGTATTTCGGGATGGATGACGAAGAGGAAGCCAAGGAGCAGTTTTTCGCCGGCCACCTCATTAAAGAGCCCGAAGTGAGCCCCGAGGACATCGGCAAGGCCGTCTGCTGGCTCGTCACCGACGACGCCAGGTGCATCACCGGCAACATGATCACGGTGGACGGGGGCT
>CAYNGG010000393.1:0-4086 GCA_964396575.1 uncultured Desulfobacteraceae bacterium
GGGCCGGCCGGTGGAAGACCAACGCCTGACCACCCTGCCGGCTTACCATCATCTCAGGTAGGCCCCATGGGTGGGGATGAATCCTGACGCATGGACGGCGAAAACAAATTTTCGCGAGATAGAGACCTCCGAGGTTTCCAAAACTTTGGAAACCTCGGAGGTCTTAACGCATGTCACAGGGGCGACCGGGCGGCAGCGGCCTTTCGTCGGGCGGGCACGGCCTTTCCCTCAATAGGCCCAATCCTCATGGACCAGCGGGAATTCATTCAGCTCGTCCCGGTGGATCCGCCAGTGGGGCATGAAGCGGTCCATCAGGGATTTGAAGCGGTCGTTGTGACGGCGTTCGAGGAAGTGGACCATCTCATGGACCAGGATGTATTCGAGGCAACCGGGCGGCTTTTTGGCCAGCTCCAGGTTGACCCAGATCCGGCGGGCCTCGGCGTTGCAGGATCCCCAGCGGGTTTTCATTCTTTTGATCCCCCAGTGGGAGACGGTCTCGCCGATCTCGGGCTCCCACCTGGCGATGAGATCCGGGATCTGATCCCGGAGCCGGTTCCGATGCCACCGGTTGAGCGCGGCTTCGCGCCCGTCCCGGTCGGTTCCCGGCCGGACGCGGAGCTCCAGGGCCGTGTTGTTTCGGATGCGGACCCCGGCGGGGCCGTCGTGCTCCACGACATCCAGCCGGTAGCGGCGGCCCTCGACGTAATGGCTTTCGCCGGTGACCATCTCGCGTCGGGACTGCCGGTCCTGCCGGGCGAAGCGCTTCTGTTGCCGTCGAATCCACCCCAGGCGGGAGATCACGGCCAGCCGGAGGGCTTCGTCATCGAGGTGGCGCGGGGCGGCCACCCGGACCCGGCCGTTGGGCGGATAGACCCCCAGGTGGAGGTTTTTGATGTCCTTCCGGACGATCTCCACCGATATCCCGCTCACCTTGATGCGGTGTCGTTCAGTACTCATGCTGCTCAATGGCGAGCTTAAAGATGGCGTCCACGAGTGGGTCGTCGTTGCCGAGCACCGATTTGATGGCGATCCGGACCTCTTTTTCCTTGAGCGGGTTTCCCCGCCAGTTGGCTTTTTTCACATTGCGGATGGCGCCGTCCACGGCCACGGCAAGGGCTTCCCGGCGTCGGCTTTCCGGGCCGTAAGGGGCGATGCCGTCGGAGATCGCCGATCCTTCCGGAATCCGGAGGTTGTCGTAAAGGGCCTTAAGGGCCGGTGTTGAGATGGCGGCCGGGTAAACCGATTGGGTTCCGGGGGCTTTTGCTTTCCGGGTCAGCTCGACGATCTCGGCCAGGTAGGTCTTGTAGTCCATGGCCTCCCTCCGGCGGGCCCGGATGAGGGCGTCGAGGAGCTCGGACATCTTTTCGTAGTATTTGGGATTGGCGGGCGTCTCGTCGATAATAAGCTTCCGGACGTTGTTCTCGATGGTCTCGGCCATGGCCTCCGGGTTTTCCCGGATGCCCTTGGGTAGGGATTCGACCGCCGCTTCGCCCCGGTCCACGATCAGCTCCACCAGGGTGAAGTCGTCGAGCTCGGACAGGGTTTCGCTCTCTTCCGCCCGGATATAGGTGTCGAGGAGGTGGCGCATGGCCGGCTCGAAGCGCTTCATGTCCACGTAATCGGAGCTGGCCAGCTTCACCTCTTCCCGGACCTTTTCGTAATGGGCCACCTCGGCCTTCACCTCCCGGGCCTCGGATTCCGTATAGCCGGCGTCGGTCATCTCATTGGCCAGGTCGGCGTAGGCCCGGACCAGGGACCCGACCAGTTTGTAGAGGGCCACCCGTTTGGGCTCGTTGTCTTTCAAGAGGTCGGGATCGGATGTGTCGGCTCCAGAGAAAAACCGGATGTAAGCCGCCGTGTCTTTGGGGGGCTCCACCGGATCGCAGAGTGCCCGGACCGCTTCCAGGACCTCCTCGAGCCGCTCGCGGCCCTTTTCCAGCCGGTCCTTGAGGAGACCATCGACATCTTCGGCGTCGAACCCGTCGAAGGCCTCGCCCGTATAGTCCCGGATCGACTTTTCCAGGGACCGGAAGAGGTCCTTGTAGTCGATGACGTAGCCGTAGGTCTTGTCCTCGCCGTCGAGTCGGTTGACCCGGCAGATGGCCTGGAACAGGCCATGGTCCCGCATATATTTGTCGATGTAGAGATAGGTGGCCGGCGGGGCGTCAAAGCCGGTGAGGAGCTTGTCCACCACGACCAAGAGCTTCATCCGGCCCGGCTCTTCGACAAACCGGCGCTTGACCTCCTTATCGAACCGGTCGGCCTTGTGGATGGCCGTGTCTTCGGCCTCGTCGAAATGGGCGCCCAGCATCTTCCGGTAGATCTCGTATTTCCGGAGCTTCTCGGTCAGCCCCTCGCCGGTCTCCTCGCCCTTGATGTCCGCCGGAGCGGGTCTGTAGGATGTGACGATGGCGGACTTGCCGGCCAGGTCGGTTTTTTGGAACATCTCGAAAAAGCGGCAGGCCGCGTAGATGCTCCCGGAAACCAGCATGGCGTTGCCCCGGCCGCTCCGGAGCCGGTCCCGGGTTTCCATGTCCATGAGGATGTCGCCGACGATCATCTCCAGGCGGGATCTTGCGCTGAGGACCTTCTTCAAGGTGCCCCACCGCTGCTTGAGCTGGGCCTTGGCCAGGTCCGACAGGCCCCGGGTCTTGAGATCGAACCATTGGTCGATTTTGGCCTGGGAGGTGATGTGCTGGTCAATGTCCCGAGCCTCGTACCGGAGATCCAGGACCACGCCGTCCCTCACGGCTTCGTCGTATTTGTAGGTGTGGATGTAGGGGCCGAAGACCTCGATGCTCTTCCGTTTGTCCTTCTTGAGCAGCGGGGTGCCCGTGAAGCCGATCATCAGCGCCCCCGGCAACAGCGCCTTCATGGCCGCGTGGAGCTTTCCGGACTGGGTGCGGTGGCACTCGTCCACGAAGACGAAGATCTCCCCCTTGGGGTAAAAGCCCTTGGGGAGGTGGCGTTCGAGATCCTCGAGATAGGCGTCCACGTCGCCCTCCTCGCTCCCGCCGAACTTCTGGATCAGGGACCCGATGAGCCATTCTTCGCCGTCGTTGAGCGCCCGGACCAGGTCCGCCCCGCTCCCGGCGCGGTGGATGCCTTCGTCCACGCCCTTGAAGACCTTCTCGATCTGCTCGTCGAGCTCGGTCCGGTCGGTGATCAGGAGCACCCGGGCGTTTTTGATGTTTTCCCGGATCCACTTGGCCAGCCAGACCATGGTGAGGCTCTTGCCGCTGCCCTGGGTGTGCCAGATGATCCCCCCTTCGCGGCGCTTGACCTTTTCCTGAGCGGTCCGGACTCCGAAATACTGGTTGTGCCGGCAGGTCTTTTTGATCCCCGCGTCAAAGACCATGAAGTCGTGGACGATCTCCAGGAGCCGCTCCTTGCCGCAGACCTGGCCGAGGGCCCGGTCCAGCGGGTTGTCCTCGGGGCCGGCCTCCTTCCAGGTCAGAAAGTATTTTTCCGGGGTCTCGATTACGCCGTAGCGGAGGCCTTCGGTGTCGTTGCCCGCCATCACGAGCTGGACCGTCGAAAAGAAGGCCCGGATAAATGCCTTTTTCTGGCTGTCGAGGTTCTGTCGAACCCCTTCGGTCACGGAGACGGCGGCGCGTTTCAGCTCCAGGACGCAAAACGCGATCCCGTTGACATAGACGACGATGTCCGGCCGCTTGGTGTTGACCCCGGCCACCGTGACTTCCTCGGCAATGGCGAAGTCATTGTTTTCGGGGGCTTGCCAGTCGATGAGCCAGACGGTGATGGTCCGTTCGCCCACCTCGGGCCGGACCTTCACGCCGTACCGGAGCAGGCTGTAAACCGCCCGGTTGGCGTCGTAGAGGGTCTTGGCGCCGCCCAGGGCTTTGGCCTTGCCCAGCTCAAAAAGGACTTTCCCGATGATTTTCCCGTCGTGGCCCCGGCGCTCCAGCCAGCCCCGCAACAGCCCCTCCTCGATGTTGGCGTTCTGCTCCCGGTCCTTCCAGCAGCCGAGATACCGGTAGCCGAGGTCGTCGGTGAAACGTCGGATCACGCGCTTCTGGGTCTGGATCTCTTTTTGGCCGACTTTGCTCATTCGATTACCTTCCA
>CAYNGG010000394.1:0-4082 GCA_964396575.1 uncultured Desulfobacteraceae bacterium
GGACGCCCCCGGAAGTGGGAATGATCGTATCGGGCGGCCCCGGCATCGACCCGGCCCTGTTCCGGACCAACGAGCACTTCTATTCCGTCGGCGGGTCCATTGACCACCGGGGCCGGGAGGTCCGCCCGGTGGACCCGGACGAGATCGCATCGGTGGCGGATCGACTGAAGGCGGCCGGGGTCCGGAACGTCGGGATCGTCGGGAAGTTTTCGGTGCGGAACCCGGCCCATGAGCTGGAGATCCATGAGATCCTCCGTCCAGACTTCGGCAAGATGTTCATGGGGCATCGGATCTCCGGGAATCTCAGCTTCCCCCGGCGGATCGCCACCACCTACCTGAACGCCGCGGTCCGGCCGATCCACAAGGGGTTTTTCGAAGCGGTGAAACGCACCCTGGAAGACAAAGGGCTGACCGTGCCGATTCACGTCCTGAAGGCCGACGGGGGGACCATGAGCTTTGACGCCTCGCTGGACTTTCCGGCCCAGAGCATCCTGTCCGGCCCGGCGGCCAGCGTCATGGGCGCCATCGCGTTCGCCAGCCCGGACACCGACGCCCTGGTGCTCGATATCGGCGGAACCACCACCGACATGGCCATCCTCATCAACCAGGCCCCGGTTCTCGAGCCCCTGGGGATTACCATCGACCGTCACAAGACCCTCATCCGCTCCCTGGAGACCCGCTCCATCGGAGTGGGCGGCGATTCGGCGCTCAGGGTAGAAGGTGAGTCCGTCCGGGTCGGCCCGGACCGTCAGGGGCCGGCCATGGCCTTCGGCGGCTCGAAGCCCACCCCCACCGATGCCTTTGCCGTCCTTGACAAATTGACCGAGGGGGACCGGGAACGGGCGATTTCGGGCATTGCCTTGGTGGCCGAAGAAATGGGGCTGAACCCCGCGGATGCCGCCGACCGGATCATCGACGCCGCCTGCCGTCAAATCCTGGCATCGGCCGGGGAAATGATCGACGCGATCAACAGCAAGCCGGTTTACACCATCCACGACCTCCAGGAGGGGCACACGGTCCGCCCGACGGAGATCCTCGTCCTGGGCGGGCCGGCCCCCTGGTTTGCCGAACGGCTGGCGGCGCTGTCCGATTACCGGGTGACGGTGGTGCCCCGCCATCCGGTGGCCAACGCCATCGGCGCGGCTCTGGCCCGGACCACCTGTGAGGTGACCCTTTTCGCCGATACCCAGCAGGGAATCGCCACCGCTCCGGAGGAGAATTACACGGAGCGGATTAACCGGGATTATTCCAAAAAGATGGCGGTGGCCAAGGCATCCGAGTTGCTCCGGAAAAAGGCCCTCGCGGTTGGAGCCGCCGAGCCGGACCTGGAGACCGAAGTCATCGAGGAAATGCAATTCAACATGGTCCAGGGGTTCTATACCTCGGGCCGAAACATCCGGGTCCGGGTTCAGGTCAAGCCCGGCCTGCTTCACGGCTTCGAGTCGGTAGCCCGGAAGCTCACCGATACCGCCGTCTCCTGAAGACGGCCCCCGCAAGGAGCGATCCCATGCCGCGTGCCGCGCATAAAACCGGACTGGTCTTTTTCCCGGCCTTTGACTGGGCCATCAGCCCCAACCACCCCGAGCGGGAGGAACGGCTCCTTTACACCCAGGATCAGGTCTTCGAGGAGGGCCTTTTCGACATCGAGGGGATCGACGAGCTCAAGCCCGACCTCGTCACCGTCAACGACATCCGGCGGGTCCATTTCTGCGTCCCGGACGTCTGGGATGTGGCCACCGAGTCCCATTTCATCAGCGCCGGGGGAGCCAAAACGGTGGGGATGGCGAAGATGGAGGGCCGGGTGGACCGGGGATTCGCTCTGGTCCGGCCGCCGGGCCATCACGCCATGCGAGTGGTCCACGGGTCCCGGGGGTTTTGCAACATCAACATCGAAGCCATCATGATCGAATACCTCAGAGCCGCCTACGGGGTGAACCGGGTGGCCATTGTCGATACCGACTGCCATCACGGCGACGGGACCCAGGACATCTACTGGCACGACCCGGACACCCTGTTCATCTCCCTTCACCAGGACGGCCGGACCCTCTACCCCGGCTCCGGCTTTATTCACGAGCTGGGCGGTCCCACCGCCGCCGGGACCACCGTCAACATCCCCCTGCCGCCCATGACCGGGCCGGAAGGGTTCCTCTACACCATCGAGGAGATCGTCCTGCCGATGCTTGCCGATTTCAAGCCCGATTTGATCATCAACTCGGCCGGCCAGGACAACCACTACTCCGATCCGCTCACCAACATGAATTTTTCGGCCCAGGGCTATGCCCGGCTCACCGACATCCTCAAACCCGACATCGCCGTGCTGGAAGGTGGGTATTCCATCGAAGGGGCCCTGCCCTATGTCAACGTCGGGATCATCCTGGCCATGGCCGGCGTCGATTACAGCCGGGTCACGGAGCCCGACTACAATCCCGACCGGCTCCGGCAGAAGGGGGAAGTCACCCGGTATATCGAGGCCTTGGGGCAAAAGGTCCTGGATGCGTGGGAACGCCGGGAAACAACGGGCGAGGAGATGCGGGCGGGCAAGCAATTTGACGAGCGGAGCCGGAACATCTTCTACGACACCGACGGGATCTTCGAAAAGCAGCGGGAAACCCTCCGCATCTGCACCGACTGCGCGGGAGCCCTTCGGATTGACTCCGCCTCGGACCAGCGTGGCCGGATTCTGGCCGTCCAAATCCCTCGAAAGGCCTGTGCCGCCTGCGAAACTCAGGCCCGGGACTGGTATGACGCGGCCGATCCGGGAACCTTCCGGCAAGCCTTTCTCCAGGACCGGCCCCGAGACCAGTATCTCCACCGAACCCTGCCATAGCCCCGCCTGCCGGCACCTCATCCGACGGGCGGAAATCAGCCGGGCCGTCCGCCGGTTTTTCGACGACCGGGACTACCTCGAGGTGGAAACGCCCATCCGGATTCCCGCCAACGCCCCGGAGGCTCACATCAGGCCGGTGGCCGCCGGGACCTGGTTTCTTCAGACCTCGCCGGAGCTGTCCATGAAGCGGCTGCTGGCCGAGGGCTATCATCGGATCTACCAGATCACAAAAGCCTTTCGCGACGGGGAGCGGGGCCGGTATCACCTCCCGGAGCTCACCCTCCTGGAATGGTACCGGGCCGGTATCAATTATGGGGAGATGATGACGGAGACCGAGGACCTGATTCGGTGGGTGGCCAGGCGAGTGCTGGGCGAGGAACGGATCATCCGGGACGACCGGCCCATCGACCTGACGACCCCCTGGCCCCGGCTGACGGTGGCGGAAGCCTTTGCCCGATTCGCGGACCGATCCCCCGAGGCGGCCCTAACCGATGATCGTTTCGAGGAGATCCTGACGGATGCGGTGGAGCCGGCCCTGGCCGGGCTCGGCCGGCCGGTGTTTCTCCGAGACTACCCGATCGCCCAGGGAGCCCTGGCACGACGGAAGCCGGACCAGCCGGACGTGGTTGAGCGGTTCGAGCTTTACATGGGGGGGCTGGAGCTCTGCAATGCCTTTTCGGAGCTCACCGACCCGGATATCCAGCGCCGGCGGTTTGAGGCGGAAGTGGCCCGGCGGGAGGCGATGGACGGGACCCGGCCGCCGATCCCGGAGCCCTTTCTGTCGTCGCTTGCTCGAATGCCGGCCGCCGCCGGAAACGCCCTCGGCTTCGACCGGCTGGTCATGCTCCTGACCGGCGCGACCTCCATCGACGAGGTGGTGGCCTTTACTCCGGAGGTGCTGTGAGGGGCGCGGTTATCGCCCTCGGCGGAAAGAAAACCGGAAGGGTCGCTTATGCCGCTTCTGCTTCGGCTCCCCGATGGCGAGGTGGTAGCGCTCCATGTAATTCCGAACGGTGGGTGCGGGGTCGATGGCGAGCATTTTGGCAATGGATTTGACGAATCCCTGGACGTAAACTTCGGGGGGCAGCTCGGCAAACCGCTCAGCCTCGATGTTCTGGAGCGTCTTGATTTGGATTTTGGTCTCGGTGGCAACCGTTTCAAGGGAAATGCCGAGGCCCTCCCGGATCTCCCGGATGGCCGCGCCCCCCTCAGCGGCTCGAACAGCGGCCGGGGAGTCGGGCGCCTTGCGCACGAT
>CAYNGG010000395.1:0-4079 GCA_964396575.1 uncultured Desulfobacteraceae bacterium
CCCGGCAATCCCTTCCAGGTCATCTCCGCCGTGTTGTCCAGCGGAACCCCTTCGGTGGCGTCCAGATTGACCGTCGCCCGATAGCTGATGGTTGTGTTGTCATCGGCCAGCGTCAGAGCGGCGATCTCGAAGGTGAGGACCTGTCCGGTCGAGGGATCGCCGGTGACCGTCGGCGCGGGGCTTCCCGAGCCGCCGACATACGTCAGCCCCACCGGCAGTTGGTCGACGACCGAGATCTCGTAAGCGTCAGCCGTGCTGTCGGCGAGGTGATCCACGGTGATCTCAAAGGCCACTTCATCTCCGAGGGACTGAGCGGCGGGGTCGGCGGTCTTGGTGATCTCCAGCTCAGGCTCCACAACCGTAAGCTCGAGGGGATCGATGTCCGGTGTTGACGTATCATCATCGAACTCACGGGTCTCCTGCCCGGTGGGTCCGGTGAAGGTCAGGGAAGCGTTGTTCCCCAGTTCATCCCCATTCTGGTTCTCCATCGTATTTTCAACCCGGACCGTGATATCGATGGTGATCCGGTCGTCGGTGTCATCCCCGTTAGCCGGATTGACCAGATCCCCGAAATCGAAGGTCAGGAACTGCACCGCCTGAACGGGTGGGGCGGTATAGCCGTGGGTGATACCGCCATTGCCGACGCCCACATTGGCGCTCAGATAGGTGACGCCACCCGGCAAGGTGTCGGTGACCACCAGATCCTCAACGGTCCCTTCGACGATCTCGACGGTGAGCCGGTAGGTGGCTTCCTCTCCGATGGTGTAAGTGGTGTCGGTGTCATCCGGATGGAATTCCTTGTCTAGCTGGACCGGATCGGCCACGGTGAAATCGGGCGCGGTGTCCGACACATTGTAATTGTCCAAATCGGTGTCGTGGTCATCTTGTTCCGATCCGGGCGTATCACCATCCCGCTCTCCGGTGTCGGTGCCGTCCCGGCTGGTAAAGGTCGCGTCCACCCCGTTTTGAATCGACTGGCCGGGGATGACGCTGTCGGCCAGCTCGACGGTGAAGGTGATGGTCACTTCGTCACCAACGGGCAGGTCAAACGCCGAGGTCTCCCACTCTCCCGCGTTTACGGTCAGCGTCGGGGTTTCGAGGTTTCCGCTGTTGTCGATGACCGTGACGCCCGTGCCGGTGACATTCTCCAGTCCCGCCGGCAAGGTATCGGTCACCACCGTCTCATAAGCGGTAATGTCACCGTTGTTGCCGATAACCACCTGGTAATCGACCGTATCGCCGGCATCGAGGTCGGTGGTGGGGCTAGTGGTTGTCTTGCTGAGGGTCAGGTGGGGCTCGCCCACGGTCACGCTTTCGCCGTCCGTCAAGGTCTCCGTGCCACCGGTTCCGGGATTGTCGAACCGGAATTCGGCCGTATTGTCCAGCGTGCTGCCGCCTTGATTGGAAAGTATGTTATCCACCCGTGCCGAATAGGTCAGGGTGATGGTCTCGGGGCTCCCGGTGGTGTTCTCGATGGTGCCGAAATCGAGGGTCAAGGTCTCCTCGCCCAAATTCGGCGTATCGTCCTGGCGGGTGTAATCCGACGGATCGTTGGTGCTGCTGATCCCGGCGGGATAGACAATGGCCAGGGTTCCGGTCTCGTAGGTCAGCCCCGAATCGAGGACATCTTCAAATACCGCCCCGGAAACCTCGTCCCAGTCCGGCACGGTGATCTCGATGCGATACAGCACCGGATCCCCGATGGCATATCGGGACTGGGCCGAATCGATGGATTTGTCCAGATTGACGGTCCCGACGGTCACATCGGCCGGATCGTCATCGGCGTAGTCGTTGGCACCGACTTCCGAGCCGGTCCGCTCGCCGTCCGAATCTCCGGAATCGCCGGGGGTAGCGTTCCCCGTGCCCCGGTCCCCGGGGAGACTCGTCCACGTCAGCTCAGCGGTATTGGTGATGGTCCCTGGGGCCAATGGCCCGGCCGCGTCCACGGTGTATTCCACGACCAACTCGCCATCCGCCGGGAAGGTATCAACGGCGATCTCGAGGGCCGTCCCCGCGCTGTTATCGGTTATCCCGCTCACGCCGCCGGCCGGCGTAGTCGTGATGCTGCTCAAATTGCTGTATTCGCCAGGCAGAGTGTCGGTGATCCGAAGATCATAGGCCGGTCCGACCGTGGCGCCGGTCGGGTTGGTCACCGTCACCGTAAAGGTGACCGTTCCGCCGGAAGTCAACAGCGTCTGGGGGTCGGCATCCTTGACCACCGTCACGCCCGGCTCGATCACCGTCACCGTCTCGTCGGCGGGGGTGAGCTGCCGTTCCTGGGAGAACCCGTTCCAGTAGCTGAAGCCGCCCTCGTCGGTCAGCGTCGTGCCGGCCTGATTGGCGGCGATATTGTCCACGAGCCCGTCGATCTCCAGGACGTATTGCTCCGTGTCGGCGTCGTTGTCCGAGTTGATCAGATCGCCCAGATAGACCGACACGGTCTGACCGCTGATGGTGACGTCGGTGCCGTCGGCAAGGGATACGAAGATCCCGCTCGCCGCGCCATTTACCCCGCCCGGGTCCGCCGAGGCCACCAGTCCGGTGTCAAAGACATGAGACAGCCGGGCCGATCCCGCCACATAAGCCATGCCGGCGGGAAGGGTGTCGGAGATGGTGGCATGGGGAGTCACGCCGGCCGGGATGTCCACGGCGATCCGCCAGGTGATCACCTCGCCGATCAGCCCGTCGGTTCCGGTGCTGCCGGCTTCGGATGAATGGTAGAGGGTTTTCGATAATCCCGAGGGCTGGCCCGAGCCGCTGTCCGGGTCTTCCACCGGCGTCAAGGTCGGGTTTTTCCCGTCCGGGTCGTTTCCATTGTCATCACTGGGCTCGTCGGGATGGTTGTCGGATGTCGCCGTCCCCTGATTCTCGATTACCGTGCCGTCGGCCGTGCCGAGATCCACCGTCACCCGGAAGGTCATGGTCACCGTCTCCCCCGGGTCCACCGGCCCGATATTGACGGTCACCGGATCTTCGCTCACCACGATTCCAACGCTGGTGTCCACCGATCCGGCGACCATCGTTGTGTTCGCCGGGACGCTATCCACCACGCGGACGTTCTCCGCCGGGGCCGATCCGGTGTCCGTCAGGTGGAGGGTGTAGGTCAGCTCGTCCCCCGGATTGACCCGGCCGTTGCCGTTGACATCACCGGTCAGACGCCAGCGCTTCTCAAAATCCAGAACCGGGTCGCCGCTTCCGCCGCTATCCACCGCCTGGAAGACTGTCGGCTGTTCTCCGTCAGTGGGATCACCGTTGCCGTCCGAATTCACCGGATCGGTCTCATCGGCGTCCGCCGTTCCCTGGTTTTCGAAGGTCCCGGCTGCGTCCACGGTCACCTGAAACCGGATGTACTCGAAATCATCCGCGGCAATGCTCATGCCGGCCAGGGAGACCGCCGGAGCCCCGCTCATGTCGATGGCGCCGCTGCTGGCGACGGCGGTCCCGTTGTAGGTCAGGTCCGCCGGGATCGTGTCGGTGAAGCTGACGTTCGTCAGCGCTGTATTGCCGGTGTTGGTGAAGATCACCCAGTACTGCATGGTGTCGCCCGGGGTGATATCCCCGCTGCCATCGGCGTCGGTCCACCACTCCACGAACTTCCAGACATAGAGGTCCGATGTCACCGGCTCCCCGCCCACCGGGATGTCGGTGGGCTGATCGCCGTTGCCGTCGTTGCCGTCCTCGTCCGTGGGCTCCGGCACGGTGTCGTCGCTGTCCACCGATCCCTGATTCCGGATCACGGTCCCTTCCGGTGTCCCGGCATCCACCGTAACCCGGAACGTGACCGTCACGATGGCCCCTAACGCCATGTCCCCCACATCCACGGATAGATCCGGCGCGGCCGAGTCATCAGGGGTCCCCTGAGTCGAAGATAATGATCCGACGACGTAGGTGGTAAAAGCCGGCACCGTGTCGGTGAAGACCACATTGGCCACGTCGCCATTGGTGTTGTCGAGGACGATCGTGTATTCGAGCGTATCGCCCGGATCGACCTGACCCGCCGTCCCGCCGTCGGCGGCGATGGCAACGGTCTTTTCGGCGTCAATGAAGGCATCGGCCGTAGGCGTCACCTCGGCCGTGTC
>CAYNGG010000396.1:0-4076 GCA_964396575.1 uncultured Desulfobacteraceae bacterium
GTTCAAGCACACCCAAATGCCTTCCTCTAATATTATAGACCTCAATCTCACCATGGATTTTAAAAATTTAATCCGTGTCTATTCGTGCTCATTCGTGGTTCCGAATTTTTCGATTGGAGCACGGGCGTCGCGGATTATCACAATATAACTTAGATCCAGACGCGGATATCGGACAAATTGGCTATTTATGGATGGACATCCGCTATTTCCGGGTCATCACCCAGACGCCGAGCCACTTTTTCATCGTGGCCTCGCCCCCGTCGGGCTCGGCGGCGGCCGCTTCGAGCAGCTCCCGGCACTTTTGATGGTAGGCGGCGGCGGCGGGGTCGAACCGGGCAATGGTGGAGAATTCAGCTTCGGCATCCGCCAACCGACCCTCGTAAAACCGGGCCAGGCCCTCGGCAAAGGCGGTGTAGATTTCCTTTTTGGCGTCGTATTCCTTCAGATACATGGGCTCCAGGACGGTCACGGCCGTGTCCGCCTTGCCGATCACCTGGAGCCGGCCCAGCTCCCGGAAGCCGAGCTCGGCGGTCATGGCCTCCCGAGTGTTCCCGGAGATCATCAGGTAGGTCCCGAATTCCTTGTTGGCGCCCTCCAATCGAGCGGCCAGGTTTACGGCGTCGCCGATGGCCGTGTAGTCGAACTTGGTATGGGAGCCGAAGTTGCCCACCACCGCCGGACCGGTGTTGATCCCGATCCGCATCCGGATGTCCCGGTCAACCTTGTCCTTGAACATCTCCCGAAAGTAGGGGCGCATCCGGGCGAGCTTGGCCTGACAGCGCAACGCGGCCCGGACGCACCGGTCGGCATGGTCGGGAACCTCCAGCGGCGCGTTCCAGAACGCGATGATGGCATCGCCCTCGTACTTGTCCACGGTTCCCGCTTCGGAGATGATGATGTCGGTCATGGCGGTGAGATACTCGTTCAACAGAGTGGTCAGCTCCGTCGGGTCGAGCTTCTCGGAGATGGATGTGAAGGACTCGATGTCCGAAAAAAAGATGGACAGAGGCCGCCGCTCGCCCCCGAGGCTCAGCTTGTCCGGGTCGCTGATCAACTGATCGATGACCGCCGGGCTGAGGTAATGCTTGAATGCGTTCTTGATGAACCGCTTCTGATGCCCTTCGGTGGCGTATTTGACCGCCACTCCGAAGAAGACCGCCGTCAACAACGCGGTTTCACAGAAGACCAGGTGGAGCCAGTATCCCTTGATGTAGTAGGCCACCGAGACCGCCGGCGGGAGCGCCGCAAACAGAAGGGCGACCCCGACAATGGCCGCCGGATGGCTCAGGACGGCCACGAGCAGCAAGCAGGCCAGGGTCATGGCGATGCCGAGAAAGAGGGTCTGTAAAAAGGAGACCTGGCGAACGAAATCCCCGGAGAGGAAGTTGTCCAGGGTGGTGGCGTGGATCTCCACGCCGGGAAAAACGCCCCCGCCGGGGGTCGGGCGCAGGTCGAACAGGCCCGGAGCGGAAAAGCCCACAAAAACGTATTTGTCCTCGAAGGCCTCCGGATCGTCGATGGTCGGGGCTTTTCCCTCCATCATCCGGATCTCGGACTGGATCACCGCGGCGGCGCTGTAAGCCGTGTGGGTGCCGGTGGGACCCCGGAACCGGAGAATGGCCTCGCCGTCGGCGTCAGTGGGAATGCGCCGGTCCCCCACCTTGATGCTCCCGGACTCGATCGTGACCCCGGTCTCCGGATGATCGATGAAGTACGGCCCCAGCCCCAAAGTCGAGAGATACCGGCCGTCAAACCGGCCGAAGAGGGAAATTCGGCGGTAAACCCCATCCGGGTCCGGGGCGAGCTGGACGTTGCAGAGGAGAGCCGAGCTCCGGGCGACTTCGGGGATCGGAAAGCTGGCTTTGGGGTAATTGAGGACTGAGGACTGAGGACTGAGGACTGAGTGGTGAGGGTCAGGGACGTTTTCCCCGGCTTCGCTCGAACCGAGCCGGACGTTGATCGCCGACGGCGGTACCCCGTCGGGCCATTCCCCCGCGGCCCCGGTCTCCGTTCCCAAAAATACGGTTCCGGCGACCCGGCCATGGTCGGCCATGGCGCTCCCCAAGGCCGCGTCATCCCCGGCGCCGTAGAGGGAAGGCTCGGTAAAGAGGATATCCACCGCAACCGCCTTCGCCCCTCGACGCTTACAGTGGGAAATGATGGCGGCGTAAACCTCCCGGGGCCAGGGCCATGACCAGCCGTTGACCTCGCTGCCCCAGTCGAGGCTGTTCTGGTCCACCAGGATCAGGCGGATCTGGTCGCTGGCCGCTCCCTTTTCAGCCAGAAACCGGGCGCGCCAGTCCCAGGTCCTGGCCTCCCAGGTCTCAAGCCACCCCAGCCGCCAGAGTCCCAGGGCGATGACCACCCCGATGAGCCCGGCGCAGACGACGAAAACCCGTCGATCCAGCTTGGCAAAACGTCCGGCCAAGGCCTGATCAGACGCGCTTCATGGCCGACTCGAACCGCCGCTGCCGGGCCTTCGGCGATTCCACCGGCCCGGCCCCCGCCACCTGAGCGCCGAGCTTTTTCATCCGCTTTTCCGGCGATGGGTGGGTCTTGGCAAAATCCAGGCCGCCGGGCTTCAGGCGGGATTGCATGACCGCCAGCATCCCGGTGAGCCCGGCCGGGTTGTACCCCACGGTCTTCAGGGTGGCCACCGCGTCGGCGTCCGCGGCAAACTCCTGGGATTGCGAGTAGCCGCTGTTGACCAGGGTCTCGATAATGTCCGAGATCGAGTCCTCGAAAACCGAGGTGAGCTTGGCCAAATCCTGCCCCCCGAAGCTTTTGGCGCTCTCCGCCCCGATGATGGTCAGAGCACTGGTGATCCGGGCGGTCTTGATGGCCCCTAAGCCGTGCTTGAGCCCGACGTGGGCCACCTCATGGGCGAGAACGGAGGCGGCGGCATCTTCGCTCCCGCAGCAGCGAAGAAGCCCCCGGGTCACGAAAATCAGTCCGCCCGGCGCGGCAAAGGCGTTGATCTCGTCGGAATCGAGGATCAGGAAATGGTATCCGCCAAAGGTCTCCGGCCGCTGAGAGGCCCGGGCCACCGTCTGCCCCAGGAGGTTGATATACCGGCTGGCGGCGGTCGCGTTGTAAGGCTTGTATTTCTTGAGGATGACCGCTCCCACCGTCCGGCCGATGTAATACTCCTGCTCCGGAGTGATGTCCTGGAAGGTTTTGGCCACGGCCCGGGCGCTCCGGGTCAGGGATTGCCCCTGCTGCTCGCTGATCCAGCCCTGGGAGGCGGCAACGGATGAGCCCAGAGCAGTCACCTCTCCCATGGTTTCGCATCCGTACAGGATGGCCGAGACCGTCGGAACGGCGGTAACGCCCAGGGCCCACTTGCCGGCGAGGGCGAGAAATTCGCGTCTGTCAGTCGGTTTCATTGTCCCTCCCCTAAGGCTTGACATTGCCCGTTTTCAGAAATTGAACCATTTCGGACTGGGAGACGGTGAAGCCCTCCATCCGGTCGATCCAGGTAAAATCAGCGTCCGCGTTCTGGGCCTTGAAGGCGTCTTCCACTTCCTCGTTGAAGCCCTTACCCGCCAGGGAAAGCTCGTCACTGGTGGCATACTGATCGACCTCGGCGGCCCCGGCCTTCATGACGATCTTCTTTTTGGTCAGGGCCGAATGGTGCATCCAGCCCGTCTTGCCGGCTCCGGAGACCTTGATCCAGTCCCCCCGGTCCCCGGCCACCTCCACAGCGGTGCCGTAAGGAAGGGATTTCAAAATTTTGCCCAGAAACGAGGGCGTCGAACGGAGGTCGCCGGACTTCACCTGGACGCTCATGGTCTCCCCGAACGCCGGCACGGCGAGGAAGCACGCCATCAACCAGGCGGCACATGTCAGTAACAACGATTGTTTCATTTGGATGTCCTTGTGTTGCGGTCAGCACCAATGGTTCCGGTTCCCCATGATTTATTCCGGAACACGAGTCATACTCGCCTTATGACTACTTACCTTATATCGAACAGAACCCGCAAGATGTAAATGATTTCCGGTTTCCGACCCCGCTGGGCTATATGCCGTTGCCGCTCCGCGGCATCCATTGGCCGAAACGATGATCGAAGCCTATT
>CAYNGG010000397.1:0-4062 GCA_964396575.1 uncultured Desulfobacteraceae bacterium
GATGTCGTGATAGGTGACCGCCTTGATCTCGGTCTCGATCCGGTGCCGATCAGGGTTGAATGGCGTTCCCGCCACCTCCGCCGTCAGGGAAAACCCGGTCAGCCTTTGGATCTCGATCTCCCGGGCCAGGAATTCCTCTCCGTTGAACAGGTAGAGCAGCTCCCGGAGCCAGTTGACCATCAGGTCCGGCTGGTCCGCCCCGGTCACCTCCACCGTCCGGCGCTGGTCGGCGTCAATCGTCCGGAGATCCGCCATTGATGCCATCAGGGCGATCCCGGCTTCCCGGAAGAGGCCGGGCAGGTCCGGAGCCGTGACCCGGATGCCGAAATCGGCCGTATGGTCGATGGTCTCAAAAGGGGGCATCGTCACCTCTCATCTTAGCCGAAAGCATACCACTCAAAGTGTGAAGTGTGAAGTGTGAAGTGTGAAGTGTGAATGGTGCTCCGACCCACGCTTTAACCTTCAACCTTCAACCTTCAAACTTCAAACTTCAAAACCCGCTTAGCATCTCCCGGGCATGGTCGAGGGTGGTCCGAGTGACCTTGACGCCGCCCATCATCCGAGCGATCTCCTGGACCCGGTCTTCGAGGTCCAGAGGAACGATGGATGTCCGGGTCCGGCCGCCGTCAACCCGCTTTTCGATCCGAAAATGGTGATGAGCGAACCGGGCGATCTGAGGCAAATGGGTGATGCAGATCACCTGGTGGTAGGCGGCCAGGTCGGCGAGCTTCCGGCCGACCACATCGGCGATGCTCCCCCCGACGCCGGCGTCCACCTCGTCGAAAATCACCGTCTCCACCGCTTCCGTCTGAGCCAGGATGGCTTTCAGGGCGAGAACCACCCGGGAGAGCTCGCCTCCGGAGGCGATGCCGGCCAGCGGCTTCAAGTCTTCGCCCACGTTGGGGGCGATCATGAAGGTGGCCCGGTCGGCCCCGGTCGGCCCCACCGCGCCGCCCGCATCGGTCCGGAAAACCGCCGGGGTGCTCTCCCCGGCGGGAATCGGGGTCACCGGGATCTCAAACCGGGTCCGCCCCATCTTGAGCGTCTCCAGCTCGGCGACCACCTTGTCCGCCATGGCCTCGGCGGTGGCCTTCCGCCGCTCAGTGAGAGTCTCGGCGGCCGCCAGAAGCTCGGCCCGTTTTTCAGCCATGGCCGCCTCGGTCTCGGCGATCTCGTCGTCGAGACTGTCCATCCGCGACAGCTCGTCTTCGATCTCCCCCAGCCGGTTGAGGACGTCGTCGATGGAGCCGGCGCCGTACTTCCGCTTGAGCTTCAAGAGGGCATCGAGCCGGGCTTCCACCGCATCGAGCCGGCCGTCATCCATCGAGATCCCGCTCAGGTAGTCCCTCAGCCCCTGGACGATATCTTCGATCTGAAACGTGGTCTCCTCGATCCCCTGAGCCCGCCGGCCCAGCTCCGGGTCGATCTCACAGGCCCGCTCCATCCGCTTGTTGATCTCCCCGAGCCGTTCGACAATGGCGTTTTGAGCACTGTAGAGCTCCTCAATGGCCTCGTAAACCGTCCGGTAGAGGGTCTCGCTGTTTTTCAGGATGACCCGCTCTCCTTCCAGCTCGGCATCTTCCCCCGGCGAGATCTCGGCGGCCTGGATTTCCTCCCGTTGAAAGGTCAACAGCTCGATCTGCTCGGCCTGCCGGGCCTTCCGGTCTTTCAAGGCCTCCAGGTGCTTCAACAACGGCAAGACGGCCTCGTAGGCTTCGGCCACCGCATCCCGGAGGGGCATGAGCCCGCCGAGCTGGTCGAGGATCAGGAGATGGCTCTCCTCGTCGAGCAGCCCCTGGTGAGCGTGCTGGCCGGAGATGCTGGCGAGGTTTTCCGTGAGGGCCGCCAAGAGCTTCATGGTGGAAAGCCGGCCGTTGATGTAAACCCGATGCCGGCCGGCCGTCGAAATGATCCGCCGGACCATCAGCCCCTCATCGGGGTCGAAGTCGTTTTCCCGCATCAGATCGGCGGTGGGACTTCCCGGCCGGATCTCGAAGAGGGCCTCCAGCTCAGCCGCATCCTCGCCGGTCCGGACCAGCCGGTCCGAGGCCCGGCTGCCCAACAGGAGGTTAACGGCGTTGATAATGATCGACTTGCCGGCGCCGGTCTCGCCGCTTAAAATCGTCAACCCGCCGTCCAGTCGGATTCTCAGGTCGTCGATGATGGCAAAGTCTTTGATGGAGAGCTCGCGGAGCATGGCAAAAGGGGATCAGGCCATCCGGCCGAAGGATTTTTCGAAAAACCGGTGGTCCCACCGAATCCAGGTGGGCCGGCCGTGAGGGCAATGGCCGGGGTCTTCGCACCGGTCGAGCTGAGCCAGGAGGGCTCCGATCTCCGGATCGCTCAGGAGGCGGCCGGCCCGGATGGCGCCGTGACAGGCCATCCGGATCACCCCGGCCGCCAGGGCCCGGTCGAGGCCCTCGCCGGACGCGGCTTCGGGCACCTCTTGAGCGATCTTCTCGGCCATCTCCCGGATCAGGGGGGCCATCTCCCGGTCCGCCAGCGGAGCCGGGGCTGATTTAACCACCACCGTCCGGCCGCCAAAGGGCTCGATCACCAGGCCCCGATCGGCCAGGGCCGGCATGAGATGCTCGATGATCCGGACTTCGGTGTAGCTCAGGTCCACCGTTTCGGGGACGAGCAGTCCCTGGGTCGCTCCGGCCAAGCCTTCGGCGTGGCTCCGGAACCGCTCGAAAAGCACCCGTTCGTGGGCCGCGTGCTGGTCGATGATCAGGAGACCGTCGGGGGCCTCGCAGAGGATATAGGTTCCCCGGAGCTGGCCGATGACCCGGAGATCGGCGAACCCGCCGCCCTCCCAGATCGGGGTTTGAGCGGGCCGTGTCCGGGGAGCTTCCGCCGGCCCGGGCAGGGATTCGGGACCGGGCGCCGGCGGCATGTCCCCCCGTGGCTCGGAAGATCCGCGAGCGGGCTCAGGCGGGGGATAATCCGTCGGGGATTCCTGGACCCGGTCCGATCGCCGGATCGGGGGCGGTGGATGGGAATGCCGAGGCGGATTTCGATCCGGTTGAGAAGGGGGCGGCGGCGACCCCGGCGGCGGAGAGGTCCCGGGCCTGTCCGAACCCTGGAGGGCATCGGCCACCGCCGACCGGACCGCCTCGTGAATCCGGTTGCCCTGGACAAACCGGACCTCACTTTTGGTCGGATGGACGTTGACATCCACTGTGTGAGGATCCGTGGTCAGCGACAGGACCGCCACCGGGTACTGGCCCTTCATGAGCCGGCCCGAGTATCCGGCGGCCAGAGCGTGACCGATAAGCCGATCCCTGACCCACCGCCCGTTGACGAAAATATAGGTCGATCGGGCCGTGGTCCGGGTGACGGACGGGGCCGCCGCCCAGCCGGAAATCCGGATCTCGCCGTTGACTTTTTCCACCGGACGGAGCCGACCTTCCACATCCCGGCCGAGGACATCGGCGACCCGCCGTCCGGGATCGGCGGCCGGCCAGTCCTTGACGATCCGGCCGTTGTGATTCAGGCGAAACCGGACCTTCGGCCATCCCAGAGCAATGCTGGCCACCGTGTCGGCGATGTGGCCCATCTCGGTGTTGATGGCCTTTAAAAACTTCCGCCGGGCCGGAGTGTTGAAAAACAGGTTCCGGACGGTCACCAGGGTCCCCGGCGGCGCGCCGATCCGGGAGACATCCCTGAGCTTCCCCCCTTCCAGATCGATCCGGGTCCCGGTCTCGTCCTCGGCGACCCGGGTCTCCATAACGAACCGGGAAACGGCGGCGATGCTCGGGAGGGCCTCGCCCCGGAACCCGAGGGTCCCGATGGCGAAGAGGTCGTCATCATTGACGATCTTCGACGTGGCATAGCGCTCGATGGCCAGAAGAGCGTCGTCGTGGGACATGCCGGCGCCATTGTCGGCCACCTGGATGGTCGATCGACCGCCCCGCTCCACCTCGACGGTGATCCGGTCGGCTCCGGCGTCCAGAGCGTTTTCCAGAAGCTCCTTGACCACCGACGCCGGCCGCTCCACCACCTCGCCGGCGGCGATCTTGTTGGACAGGATATCCGGGAGTATCCGGACCCGTGCCACCC
>CAYNGG010000398.1:0-4059 GCA_964396575.1 uncultured Desulfobacteraceae bacterium
ATATCCTCTCGGAACACCCCAGACAACATGAACCGGCTTGCCTTGACGATCCTTCCGCGGCAAGCGTTAGCGCTGGCCTCGTGCGTGGGGATGAACCCCGGCGCATGGACGGCGAAAAATGAATTTTCGCACTCCTTTGAGCGCCTCGCGCCAGTGCGGCCTTTACCCTTTGGCGGTCACCTGAAACCGGCAGACCCGCTCGCCGGAGGCCCAGCAGTCGATCTCGCGGACGTCGAAGGGGCGGCCGGTGTAGGCTTCCAGGATGCCGGCGATGAAGCCTTCGTCGAAGTGGCAGATGGTCTCGTTGCTCATGGGCAGGCCGGAGCAGTCGATGTCCTCGGCCACGCTGATGGACATGTCGAGGCTTTCGGCGACCACCTCCTCGACCCGCATGATCCCGATCCGGTAGTCCTTGAGCTTTTGCTGGAGGTCGGCCACGAATTCGTTGACATCCAGGTCCGGCCGGAGGGCGTTTTTGCAGAACTCCATCCCGGCCCGCCGGCCGGCTTCCTGGAAGATTTCGCCGGCGGTCTCGGGGTCCAGGCGGCGGATGAGGACGTCCCGGAGGCTGTATTGCATGAGTCGATAGGCGGTGACGCTGGTGAGGTCGCCCAGGTTGGGGCGGCCCTCGGCGATATCGCCCAACTGGTCCCAGGAAAAGCTCAGCTCGTCTCGGTCTTCCTTGAACATCGGAGGATCACCTCGTGTTTCGGTCCAGGACCCGGCAGAGGACCCGGCGCAGGTTGTCGTGGGATACGGGCTTGGTGAGGATGTCGTCGGCGCCGGCGGCCAGGAGGGACTCCCGGTCCTCGTCGGCGTCGTCGGCGGTAAAGGCCAGCACGGGGAGGTGATGCCGGTTCGGGTCGCGACGAATTTCCCGGATGGCGGTCACGCCGTCCATTTCCGGCATGTTCTTATCCATGATCACGATGTCGAAGGCGGCGCAGTCCAGGCAGTCGATCCCGTGGCGGCCGTTTTCGGCCTCGGTTTGGACCATCCCGAGTTTTTCGAGCATGGTCTTGAGGATAAAGCGGTTGACCGGGTTGTCATCGACCACCAGGGCATGGCATCCGGTGAGGTCGCAGTCGGCTTCCGGGGGCATATCGGAGACACTGGCCTCGGCGAGAATCCGCCGGAGGGCCGGGGGGGTGATCGGTTTGGTGGCCACGAAGCTGAAGTAGTCGGGGGCGTCGGCGTCGCCGACCTTGTCGATGTGGGAGGTGCAGGCGATCAGCCGGAGCCGGTTGAGCCGGGGGTCGGACCGGATTTGGCGGGCCAGCTCGAAGCCGTTGAGCTCGGGCATGTCGATGTCGAGCCAGGCGAGGGTGAACGGGTCCCGGCTGGCCTGGGCCGACCGGAGCCTCTCGATGGCCTTCCGGCTGTCCTGGCAGAGCTGGAACCGGACCCGTTGTCCGGTGAGAAGGCGGTCGATGATCTTGAGGGAGTACGGGTCGTCGTCCACCACCAGGATGTGGCAGTGGCCCCGGCAGGGGCTCCGGTCATCGGCCTCCGTTTCTTCGCCCACGGAGAAGGGCAGGACAAAGGAGAAGGCGCTCCCCCGGCCCACCTCGCTGTCCACCCGGAGATCGCCGCCCATGAGCGAGACCAGCTCGGCGGCGATGGCCAGCCCGAGGCCGGTGCCGCCCCGCCGGCTCCGGTCGGTTCCGGCCTGGACAAAGGGGGTGAAGATCTCCTCGATCCGGTCTTCGGGAATTCCCGGCCCGGTGTCGATGACGGCGAAATCGACGGCCACCGGGCCACCTTCCGGCTCGGGGGCCGGGCGGGCCCGGAGCGTGATCCGGCCGGCTTCGGTGAATTTAGCGGCGTTGCCCACCAGGTTGAGGAGGACCTGCTCGAGCCGGCGGGGGTCTCCGACGAGGCGGTCGGGGAGGGTCTCGTCGATGTCCAGCTCGAATTGGACCCCGTCGGCGAGCTTGGACTGGATCATCTCGGCGAGGTCCCCGCAGAGCTGGCTCAGGGAGAAGGGGATCGCGTCGATCTCCATCCGGCGGTTTTCGAGCTTGGCCATGTCGAGGATGTTGTTGATGAGCCCGAGGATAGTGTCGCAGTTCCGCTTGATGATCCGGAGATGCTTTTTTTCCTTGGGGCCGACGTTGCCTTCGAGGAGGATGTCGGCGAACCCGAGGATGGCGCCCACCGGGGTCCGGATGTCGTGGGCCATGACGTTTAAGTAGTGGTTCCGGAGGTCGGCCAGCTTCCGGTACCGCTCCCCTTCGGCCAGAAGCTGGTTTCGGGACTCGGCCAGGGCCTCGACCATGGCGTTGAAGGAGCGGGAGAAGTCCCCCATGAAGTCCACCCGCTGGTTGAAGTCCCCCTGAGCGATCTGGCGGGTTTGCCAGGTGAGGTGGCTGAGGCTGGACTGGAGCTGCTTGAAGGGGGAAGCCAGGAAGTTTCCCCGGGGGAGGTCCACGTCGAGCCGGCCCTGGGAGAGCGGAACGATGCTCTCTTTGACCTCGCCGAGCTGGGTCCGGAGCTGGTTGACCTTTTCGGAAAGCTGCCGGATTTCGTCGTCGGGGTCGTCGGCCACCGGGATCGGGTCGGGGATTCGTCCCTTGAGGAGATAATGGACCACCTCGGTGATCCGGTCGATGCGATCGCGTTCCGTCCTGTCCATGGGTTGAGGGGTACTCCTTGGCGAGACCCGCCGGATGCCGGGGCACTCGGGGTCGTCCGGGTTTCCGGGTTTCCGGCGAGGGGTTATACACGCCGGCTGACCGGCACGGGGCGTTTCCCGGTCCGGTCAGTCGGCATCGTATGAAGCGCGGCGGGGCGTGTCAATGGGAAACCGCCCCCGGCCGGTCAGGGGGCCTCCCGATGCCCGCATTTCCGGTTCGGGCAGACATAGACGGTCCCTTCCTTTTTGGTGGTCTTTTCCACCAGAAAGGGGGCGTTGCAGACGGGGCAGGGGCGGTCCACCGGCCGGTCCCAGGTGGCATACCGGCAGTCGGGAAAGCGGCTGCATCCGTAGAAAACCCGGCCCCGCTTCGAGCGCCGCTCGACCAGCTCCCCGCCGCAGCCGGATTCGGGGCAGGTGACGCCGGTCCCCCGCCCGCCGTCTTCAGCCGGAAGGTTCTCGGTGTACTTGCATTCGGGAAAGCCGGTGCAGGCCAGGAAGCTCCCGTACCGTCCCCGCTTGACCACCATGGGCCGGCCGCATTCCCGGCAGACCTTGTCGGTCTGGGTCTCCGGCGGCGGCTCCACCGGCTGGACCCCGCCCTTTTCGTCCCGGACGTAGTCCCGGGTGAAGCTGCAATCGGGGTAGCCGCTGCACGCCAGGAAGAGGCCGTTTCGGCCCATCTTGATGTGGAGGGGCTTGCCGCACTGAGGACAGGTCAGCTCCGTGGGCAGGCCGTCCCGCTTCAGGCTGAGCATCTGTTCGTCAGCGGCGTCCAGGTTCTTTTTAAATGAGTGGTAGAACCGGCCGAGGAGGGCCAGGGAGTCCTCGTCGGCGGACTCCACCCGGTCGAGGTCGTCTTCCATCTTGGCGGTGAAATCCACGTCGAGGATGTCCGGAAAGTTCTTCACCACCAGGTCGTTGACGATAAAGCCCAGCTCGCTGGGGCGGAAATAGCCCTTGAGCATCTCGACGTAGCCCTTATCCCGGATGGTCGAGAGGATGGCCGCGTAAGTGCTCGGCCGGCCGATCCCGTTTTCCTCGAGCTCCTTGACGAGGGTGGCTTCGGAGAATCTCGGGGGCGGCTGAGTGAAATGCTGCTTGGGCTCGTACCGGTTGACGGTGAGCCGCTCGCCTTCCTTGAGCGCCGGGATGGGGGCCTTGTCGCCTTCGCCTTCGGTCTCCTGACCGTAGAGGACCATGAAGCCGGGGAAGACCACCTTGGACCCGGCGGCGGTGAATTCGTAGTCGCCCACGGCCACCGTGACGGTGAGGGTCTCGATCTGGGCCGGGGCCATCTGGGAGGCGGTGAACCGCTGCCAGATAAGGGTATAGAGGGCTCGCTGGTCGGGGGTGAGGTGCCCGCCGATCTCCTCCGGAGTCCGGAGAACGGAGGTGGGCCGGATGGCCTCGTGGGCGTCCTG
>CAYNGG010000399.1:0-4051 GCA_964396575.1 uncultured Desulfobacteraceae bacterium
CCAGGCCATCCCGGCCCCGATGGCCTTTTCATCCCCATCGATACAGCTTTCCCTTGTGTTCAAAGCGGTTTTCCGGCATACAACACCTGATAGTTGATCGGCAACCCCAAACCCCGACTTCGGAGGGAGAGACCATGACCGCAATCGTCAGCTTCTCTATTCTTCTGATCGCCATCTACCTGATGGCCATTGTCACCGAGGGCATTTTCATTCCGAGTCTGGACGCCATTTCGGCCCGATGGCGGCTGCCATCCAATGTGGCCGGGGCCTCTCTCATGGCCATGGGGTCGTCGGCCCCGGAGCTGTCCATCGCCTTGCTGGCCCTGTTCCGGGAAGGGGGGGCTCACAGTGACCTCGGGATCGGGACCATTGTCGGGTCGGCGGTCTTCAACATCCTGGTGATCACCGGGGTGTCGGCCATCGTCCGGGACGCCCGGATTACCCTGCCGGTAATCATCCGGGACACCGTTTTCTACATGACCAGCATCATCTTGCTCCTCGTAACCTTTTTCGACGGCCGGATTACTCTGAAAGAATCCCTGCTCTTTCTGATCTGGTACGTTCTCTACCTGGTTTTTCTCTTTGTGATGCCTTCCGACGACCCCGAGGAGACCGCCGCCGAAGCCCATTCGGAGGTCCACGCCGCGGCCGTATCCATAGGTTCCGGCGGCTTGGCGGCGAGGTTCACCGGTGGCATTAAGGCGGGGTTATCCTGGTTGGCCGGCGATCCGGAGCGGAGCAGTCTTCGGGCGTTCGGGGTGGCGATTGTCGCCATTGTGGCGCTGAGCTGGGTTCTGGTGGACAGCGCCGTGATTTTTGCCGGGGCCGTGGGGCTCCCGCCGGTGGTGATCGCTCTGACCGTCCTGGCCGCCGGGACCTCGGCCCCGGACCTTCTTTCGTCGGTGCTGGTGGCCCGTGAGGGGCGGGGGGCCATGGCGGTGGCCAACGCGGTGGGCTCGAACATCTTCGACATTCTGGTGGGCCTCGGGCTCCCCTGGCTTCTGGCCATCCTCTTCCTGGGCCGTCCGATGATCCCGGTGGGCACCGAGAACCTGATTGCCTCGACCATCGCCCTGATGGGGACGGTGGTGATTCTGTTTATCTTTTTATTCACTGACCGTCGCCTGACCCGGCGTGAGGGGTGGGTCCTGCTCGGAATCTACGCGGCCTACGTTCTCTGGACGGTTCTGGTCGGATGAGCATACAGGCGGGAGACCATGGAAACGAAATCGGACTATCAGACGGGATCGGTGGCCATAAACGGCTTTGCTCCCGTGGAATACCAGTACCGGGTTGACGGGGATACCCTCTATCTTCGCCGCTATCTCGACTTCTCCCTGACCGCTCAGATTCTGCTTGATATCATCGAGCGGTTTCGGAAGGACCATGGCACGGGGGCCGACCACCACCTGAACCGAATCCGGAAGATCGTTTTCGAGACCGCCGGCGGCGAGGTCGATGGTACGGCCGAGATCACCCTTTCTTCGATGTCGGAGACGGGTCCGGCGGATTGACGGAATCCGGTTTCGCGGTATATGATACGGTCTCGGATAGAGCGCCCGCCGGTCATCTTCCGCATTCTGATCCTGAGCCCCGCCGGGGCGGGACTCCATGCTCCCTTTGCCCGCCGGGCGGACCGGCCGGCGGCGGGAATCATGATCGGCGAGCCGCAAGTATTTCTCGAATTTCAGGTAAAGGATCTAATATGACAGAGCGTCAAACCAGCAGAGGGGCGGTTCTGGTTGTGGATGACAATCCCACCAACCTCCAGCTCCTGATCGAGTATCTCGACGAGATGGGGTTCGAAACCCTTTTGGCCCGGAGCGGCGAGGGGGCTCTCGAGCAAGCCCGCCATGCCCGGCCGGACATCATTCTTCTCGATATCATGATGCCCGGGATGGACGGGTTCGAAGTCTGTGAGCAATTGAAGGCCGATCCGGAGACCCGGACCATCCCGGTGATCTTCATGACCGCGCTGACCGAGACCGAGGACAAGATCCGGGGGTTCGACCTCGGGGCCGTGGACTACATCACCAAGCCCTTTCACCAGAAAGAGGTCCTCGCCCGGATTAGCACTCAGCTTACCATCCAGCGCCAGAACCGGGAGCTGGCCGAGCTCAACGCCATGAAGGACAAGTTCGTCGCCATCGTGGCCACCGACCTTAAAAACGTCTTCGACACCATCATCGGTCCCTCGCGGCTTTTGGCCGATTCCCTGACCATCTTCAGCGAAAAGGAGATTCGATCGATTGCCAAGCGCCTCCACCGGGCCGCTCAGGACACCATGGGAATGCTCGAAAAGATCATCGACTGGGTCAATATCCAGCGGGGGGAGATGACGTTTTCGCCCGGCGTCGTGGACCTTCGGGAGCGGGTCACCGCCGCCATGGAGTCTTTCCGGGAGATGGCCGAGCGCAAGGAGATCGCGCTCCGGGAGACCATCCCGCCGGATCTGGCGGTCTTTGCCGATCAGGAGCGGACCGGCACGGTCCTCGAGAACCTGATCAAAAACGCGGTCCAGTTCACTCGCCCCGGCGGCGAGGTGGTGATTTCGGCCAAGCCCGTCGATGATGCCGTGGAGGTCTCGGTGGCCGACACCGGGGTGGGCATGAGCGAGCGGAACCGGAAAAAGCTCTTCCGGATCGACGAGACCTACAAAAAGGTTGGGATCACCGGCAAGGAAGGGACTCATCTGGGCTTGATCATCTGCAAGGAGATCGTCGAGGCCAGCGGCGGCACGGTCTCGGTGGAGAGCGAACTGGGCAAGGGGACCACGGTCCGGTTCACCCTTCCCCGGCCCGGAAAGGAGACCTCATGAGATCCGTTGGGCGACCGTGGCGTTCGATCTGGTGGCCGGTTCTTTTCGCGATCGCCCTGGCCGTGGCGGCCTGCGGCGGATCAGACGGAACGACGACGGAGACCGCCGAGCCCCGTTCGGCTCCGGACCCCACTCCGGCAACGCCCCCGCCGGCGCCGAAGGCCATCCGCCTGGCCGTGGTGGGGGCTCATACCGGGGATCTGGCCACCCTGGGCATGCCGACTCTCCGGGCGGCCCGGCTGGCGGTGGCTGAGGTCAACCGCCGGGGCGGGGTTTTCAGCCGGGAGATCGAGATCGTGGCAAAAGATGACCAGTGCGACCCCGGGCGGGCCGAGCCCATTGCTCAGGAGCTGATGGCCGAGGGCATCTCAATGATCCTCGGCCACACGTGCAGCGGGGCCACCCGGGCGGCTCTGTCGGTTTACGACCCGGAGCGGGTGGTGGTTATTTCGCCGTCGGCCACCAACCCGGCGCTCACCGAAGGCGGAGCCCACCCCGGCTTTTTCCGGACCATCTCCCCGGATGACGCTCAGGCCCGGCTCCAGGCCCGGTTCGTGGTGGCCGGTCTGGAAAGCCGGAAGGTGGCGGTGCTCCACGACGGAGACGACTACGGCCGGGGGCTGGCTGAATATGTCCGGCGGTTCATCGACGAGTCGGGGCGGGCCGAGGTGGTCCTCTTTACCGCCATCGAGCCCGGCGCGACCGACTATCCCGAGGCCGTGGCCGCCATCGGCGAGGCCGGTGCCGACGTGGTGATCTACGGCGGGTACTATCCCGAAGCGGCCCGGCTGGTCCGGGGCATGCGGACGGCCGGACTCACGATCCCCTTCGTTTCCGACGACGGGGTCAAGGATCAATCCTTTATCACGGCGGCCGGCGAATACGCCGAGGGCATCTATGCCACCGGCCCCCAGGATACCTCCGACCGGGCCCTGGCCAAAGCGGTCATCGCGGCTCACCAGCGGGACTACGGCACTCCGCCGGGACCGTTTTACCTGAACGCTTACGCGGCGGTTCTGGTCCTGGTCAACGCCATTGAAAAGTCGGGATCACTCGACTACGATTCCGTAACCCGATTCCTGCGGATTTCCTACGTCGCTACCCCGTTGGGAACCATCAAATTCGACCGGGCCGGGGACGTCAGCGGCTATGGCTTTTCGATCTATCAGGTCCAAAACGGGGCGTTTGCCGAGATGATGGTGCCGGATGCATGAGAATTTTTGATTTTTGATT
>CAYNGG010000400.1:0-4046 GCA_964396575.1 uncultured Desulfobacteraceae bacterium
ACTTAATCCGCACCGGAATCCCCGCCACCATCCAGACCACCCGGTCGGCGGCGGCGGCTACCTTGGCGTTGACCTCGCCGGCGACATCCCGGAACAGGCGGGCCAGGCGGTTGTCCGGGACGATCCCCAGGCCGACCTCGTTGGAAACGAGAACCACCGGGCACCGGGCCGCCGCCAGGGCGTCCGTCAGCCGGGCCGCGTGGTCGGCCAGGGCGTCGGGGTCTTCCGATTCCAGGAGCAGGTTGCTCACCCAGAGGGTCAGGCAATCGACCACCATGAGGGCTCCGGGCACGGCTCGTTCCGAGATGGCCTCGGGTAAAAGGGCCGGGACCTCGAGGGTGGTCCAGTCCGGCCCCCGGCGTTTCTGGTGGTTGACCACCCGGCGCATCATCTCGTCGTCTTGGGGCACGCAGGTGGCCACCAGGAGCTTCGGGTCGGCATCGATCTTCCCCGCCGCCTTGATGGCGTATTCGCTCTTGCCGCTCCGGCAGCCGCCGATCACCAGGAGAATCTCTTTCATGATCCGGTCTCCCCGTCGTCCCGCCGCAAGCGGGGCTGGATGTGAGGCATCAATCGCTCCATGTCAAGATGGGCCGTGAAATGTTCGGCCAGCTTGTCGTATTCACGGTCCCGGGCCGCCAGCCCCTGGGTCCGGGAGACCTTGATCTCCGGCAGCCCGATACATTCGAGCCATCGCCGGGTAATGCCGGGGGTGTCGAAGAGGCCGTGGATGTAGGTCCCCAGGCAGCGGGCGTCCGGACCGACGCAGCCGTCCTCGCTCCGGCAGGCGGTCCGGTTTCGTTCCTGGATGTTGAACAGCGGTGTTCCCTCCAGCCGCTGGGTCTGGCCCATGTGGATCTCGTAGCCCGTGCCCCGGGCCTTGTTCCAGGTAAACCGGGTGAGGGTCGTGGTTTTGGGCGCCATTAAAACGGTGTCCACCGGCAGGAGACCGAGACCTTCGGAGGTCCCCGGAATGCTCTCGAGGCCCTCGGGGTCCTGGACCGTCCGCCCCATCATCTGATATCCCCCGCAGATCCCCAGGGTATGGCCCCCCGACGCCACGAACGCCTCGATCCGCTCGGTCCAGCCCGACTCCCGGAGCCAGCCCAGGTCGTGCCGGGTGTTCTTTGATCCGGGCAGGATCAGGGCCTTGAAGGCTGAAAGGTCCTGGGGGGTTTCGATGAAATGGACCGAGAGGCCCTCGATCCCGAAAAGCGGGTCGAAGTCGGTGAAGTTGGCGATGTGGGGCAGGCGGATCACGGCGATGGCGGGGGTTCCCGGCTTGGGCGGCGCCGCGGTTCCGGGCCGTTCGATGACCACCGAATCCTCAGCCTCGATCCGGATGGTCGAATACCAGGGAATCACGCCGAAGACCGGCTTGCCGGTCCGCTCCTCGATCCACCGGACCCCGTCCTCGAAAAGGGCGATGTCACCTCTGAACCGGTTGATGACAAACCCGATAATCCGGTCCCGCTGTTTTTCGGGCAGGCATTCGAGGGTCCCGACGATCTGAGCGAAAACCCCGCCCCGGTGGATGTCGGCCACCAGGACCACCGGCGCATCGGCGTATTCGGCCATCCGGAAGTTGACGATATCGTGGGCCATCAGGTTGACCTCGGCGCAGGAGCCGGCCCCCTCCATCAGGATCAGCTCGTGCCGCTCCCGTATCCGGTCCAGGGCCGAGGATGCCGTGAGAAAGAGGTCTTCCTTGCGCTCGTGGTATTCGGCCGCGCTCCGGTTTTCCAGGGCCTTGCCCAAAAGGACCACCTGGGAGCCGACATCGCTGGTGGGTTTCAGGAGGATCGGGTTCATGTTGACGTGGGGCGGCAGCCGGGCCGCTTCGGCCTGAACAATCTGAGCCCGGCCCATCTCCAGGCCGTCCGGGGTGACCCCGGAGTTGTTGGACATGTTTTGGGACTTGAACGGGGCCACCCGCATTCCCTGGTTGGCAAAGATCCGGCAGAGCGCCGTGGTGACGATGCTCTTGCCCACCTCTGATCCCGTCCCCAGGATGGCCAGGCAAGGCGCCGTCCGCCTACTCCGTTTCGGTTTCGGTTCCACCGCTCATCCTTCCGCCGGAGGCGATCCCCCGGCCATTAACGGCCCCTTCCTCGGCGGCCGGGCCGTCCAGGTCATACTTGGCCGAGTAGCCCCGGGGCGTGATCATGTAATTGCCGTAGGTGACCGTGGTCCGGTTTCCGATGAAAAGGGTGGTCCGCATGTCCACCTCCGCCCGGTGGAGCTCGGAGAGGGGCACCAGGGTCACGGACTGGGCCTCGCGCATGGCGGCCCGGACCACGCCCACGGGGGTCTCCCCGGACCGATGCGCCAGGATGATCTCCTGGGCCCGGCGGAGGTGGTCCCGCCGCCGTCGGCTTTTGGGGTTGTAAATCACAATGACGAAATCGGCCCGGGCCGCCGCTTCCAGCCGGGCCGCGATGGTCTCCCAGGGGGTGAGGAGATCGCTCAGGCTGACGGTGCAGAAATCGTGGGTGAGAGGGGATCCGAGGAGTGCCGCCCCGGCGCAGAGGGCCGGGATGCCGGGAACCACCTCGATCCGGAGCCCGCCCCCGGGGACCACTGCCCCCGGCGGGACAATCGGGATCGCCCCCTCCCGGCAGATCTCGAAGACCAACCCGGCCATGGCATAGATCCCCGGATCACCGCTCGAGACCAGGGCGCAGGGGCTCCCGCCCCGGGCCGCCGCCACGGCGGCGTTGACCCGGCGGACCTCCTGGGTCATCCCGCTTTCGATCACTTCCTTGCCTTCGATCAGGGGGCGGATCAGGTCCAGATAGGTGCCGTAGCCGGCCACCGTCTCGACCCGCGTCAGGACCTCTTTAGCCCGGATGGAGAGGTGATCGGTCCCGCCGGGGCCGATCCCGACGATGTAGAGGGCATTCGGGCCACCGCCACCGTGACGTTGCCCCCCTTCTGCTTGGGGACGATCAGGGGACCGCCCCCGGCTCCCGCTATCGCCGCGGCTTCGCATACGCTTGGGACTCCCATAAAATGTTCAACGGTCTTCGACGGGGCGGTGATCCCCCGGACTTCCCGAAGCCTCTCTCGGGGAAACCCGGAGAGGGGCAGGTCCAGGGCCTCGGCCAGCGCCAGCAGGCCGGCCTCGTCGAGCTTCGCGTCGATGGTGGCGATCCGGCACAGACTCGCCGGGGCTAAACGGAAACGGCGGAGGGTCGCGTCCAGAACCTCGTGGAGCTCTTCGACGGCGGTCCCCCGGTTGCAGCCGATCCCGGCCACCAGACAACGGGGACGCAATATCAGGAAGGAGAGGGGCCGGTCAAGCTGTACCTCGCTCACGATCACGATGGGGCCATCCGCCGTCGCCGGAGCCGGCTCCATTCCCGTCTGATGGTCCGCCAGCCACCCATCGGGGTCATCCACCCAAACGGGCCGGCCGGTAATCAGCGCCATGTTGATCTCCTTGATGGCCTCGGGGTTTTCAATGGCCAGGCCCGCCCGCCGAGCGATGACATCAATGGCCGGGACCCCGCGGACATCGGTGGCGGTGGTGATCACCGGGACTCCACCGACCGCCCCGGCCACCTGCTCGGCCAGCTCGTTGGCCCCGCCAAGGTGTCCCGAGAGAAGGCTGATGGAAAATTGCCCGGTCTCATCGACCACCACCACCGCCGGGTCAATCGTCTTCCGTTGGATCAGAGGGGCGATCACCCGGACCACGATCCCCGCCGACATGACAAAGACGTGGCCCCGGTAAGCGCGGAACCGTTCGGCCACCGCGTCGCTCAGACGGTCCACGGAGGTGGCGCCCGCAGGGGCCGCGTCCGCCGCCGAAGGCGTACAGAAGAGGCGGCCTTCCCCGAGGCCCCGGATGATCCGGCCGGCCATGGCCGCGCCCCCCGGCGTTACCGCCCAGACGGCAATGGCGCCCGCTTGCTTCCCGCTGTCCATCTCCATCGATCCAGCTTTCCCTTGTGTTCAATGCCGTTTCCTGCCATACAACACCTCTCCGTCGATAGGCAACCCCAAAACCGGCACATTAGGTTCTGGTTTCTGGTTTCTGGGTT
>CAYNGG010000401.1:0-4042 GCA_964396575.1 uncultured Desulfobacteraceae bacterium
TCCTCATGACCACCGACCCCGGCGATCTGGTCCTCGACCCCACCTGCGGTTCCGGGACCACCGCCTACGTGGCCGAGCAATGGGGCCGCCGCTGGATCACCATCGACACCAGCCGCGTAGCCCTGGCCCTCGCCAAGCAGCGGCTCCTCACCGCCAAGCTCCCCTACTACAAGCTCCGGCCGCTCACCGCCGAGGAAATCGACCGAAACCCCAAAGCCACCTGGCTCCGGGAAGGCGAAACCGGCCCGCCGTTGACCCTCGACTGCAAGACCGTTCCCCACATCACGCTCAAAAGCATCGCCCGCAACGTCTCCCTCGACCCCATCTTCGACAAGCATGAGCCGATCCTGACCGAAAAGCTCGACGCCCTCAACGCGGCCCTGGCCGAATCCGTTGACGACGCCCTTCGGAAGAAGCTGGCCGGCAAGCTCCAGGCCAAGGTCGTCTCCGACGGGGTCCGGGCCGTCACGGACGCCGATGTCCGCCGCTGGCTCCTGCCCGGCACGAAGCCCGCCGCCATCCGGGAGCGCCGGGCCGCCAAGTTCATCGACCGCATCCCGCCCGAGCCCCGATGGCGGGAATGGGAGGTCCCCTTTGACGCCGACCCGGACTGGCCGGAGCCCCTGTCTCAGGCCCTGACCGCCTTCCGCGAGGCCTGGCGAGCCAAGATGGACGAGGTCAACGACTGCATCGCCGCCAACGCCCCCAGCGAGGAGCTGGTGGATCAGCCGAAAGTGGAAAAGAGCGTGGTCCGGGTTTCCGGGCCGTTTTCCATGGAGAGCGTCATCGCTCTGGAGCAGGGTCCGGACAGCCCCATCGGCGGCGCGCCCGAGGCCCTGGACGGCTTCGATCCTGAATCCGACGGACCGTCCGACGCCGGGGAGATCGCGGCCGTCAACGCCGAGGCTCACCTCGACAAGATCATCCGCCTGCTCCGGGCCGGGGGCGTCGATTTTCCCGGCAACCGGAACCTGAAATTCGGTCGGCTGGAGCCCATCGCCGGCGGGGATTCCCTCATCCATGCGGAGGGGGAATGGGCCGAAGGCCAAAGACGGGACGGCGACGGGGAAGGCCGCCGGATCGCCGTGAGCATCGGCCCGGAGACGGGCAACATCACGACCTTCCAGGTGGAGGACGTGATCCGGTCCGCCAACCGCCGGGGCTATGACGAGGTGGTCTTTGCCGCCTTCGGGTTCGACGCCGCGGCCCAGGCGGTCATCGAGGAGGTCAGCCACCCCAGGCTGCGGCTCCACATGGCTCTGATCCGGCCCGACGTGGCCATGGACGCCCTCCTCAAAACCCAGCCCGGCAGCCAGCTCTTCACCGTCTTCAGCGCCCCTCGGGTGAGCGGCCCCAAAAAGGGCAAGGACGGGACCTTCACCGTGGCCGTGGAGGGCATGGACGTTTACGACCCGGTGAGCAACGCCCTCTTTCCCGCGGACCGGGACCGGATCGCCGCCTGGTTTCTGGACGGCGACTACGACGGCCGGACGTTCTGCATCTGCCAGGCCTTCTTCCCGGACAAGCGCAAATGGGAAAAGCTGGCCCGGGCCCTGGGCGACAAGCGGGTCATCGACAAGGAAAAATTCGAGGCCCTGAGCGGCATGGAAAGCCTCCCCTTTTCCCGGCCCTCCCGCCTCAAGCCCAACGCGCCCTGGCGGGTGGCGGTGAAGGTGATCGACCCCCGGGGCAACGAGGGGCTCCGGGTCATCCCCATGACCGAAGGGATGGCGACCTATGGCTGAAAAAGATCCCGTCCCCATCCAGCCGGTTGAAGCCCCGATCCTCTGCCCTCCTTATGTCGAGCCGGACCGCCATTGGGTTTATGACACGAAAACCGGCGTTCCGTACCGGATGTCCGGCCGCCGGGAGGCCGGCTACTGGTTCAAATCCGAGCGCGCCGGCAAGGCCCAACTGGACCTGTTCGCCGAAGAGGAGCGGGACGACCTGCCCCTGGTCAACGTCCTCCGCGAGGACGTGGGCCGCTGGCGGGAATCCGGATGGGAGAGCGCCACGCCCGTCACCAAGACCCTCCTCCGCCACTGGCACCGGGCGGACCGGGGCCGCCGCCTCTTCTTCTGCCAACTGGAAGCCGTGGAGACGGTCATCTACCTCCGGGAAATCCTGGCCGCCGGCCGGAAGCCCCGGTGGAAGCCCAGGCTCTCCCCCGACGAATTCCGCGAGCTTTCCGCCGGCCGCAATCCCCGCCCAGGGGACTGGAAGCCGACCATCGCTCAGCCCCCCAAGCTCGCCGACGTCCCCAACGATCCTGAGCTGAGCCCCATCCCCCGATACGCCTGCAAGATGGCCACCGGGACCGGCAAGACGGTGGTGATGGCCATGCTCATCGCATGGACCTTCTGCAACCGGGGCCGGACCCCCAACGATCCCCGGTTTCCCAACCGAGCCCTCGTGGTCTGCCCCAACCTGACCATCCGGGAGCGGCTGGCGGTGCTGAATCCCGGCGACCGGGAGAGCTACTTCGACGCCTTCGACCTGGTCCCCGGGTCCCTCCGGCCGGAGCTGGCCAAGGGCAAGGTCATGGTGACCAACTGGCACGGGTTCAACCCGGAATCCGAGGAAATCCGGGTCGGCGGCGTGGCCGTGGGCCAACTGGGCCCGGAAACCCCCGAGGCCTTTGCCCGGAACCGCCTGGGAGACCTCTGGGGCGACGAGCCGCTGATGGTCCTCAACGACGAGGGCCACCACGCCTACCGCCCGGCGCCGGTGGCCGAAGACGTCAAGCTCTCGCCCGATGAAAAGGCCGACCGGGAGGCCGCCACGGTCTGGGTGGCCGGCCTCGACCGGATCAACGCGGCCTGCGGGGTCGCCTTCTGCGTCGATCTGTCGGCCACGCCCTTTTACATCAGCGGGAGCGGCTACCCCGAAGGATCGCCCTTTCCCTGGGTGGTCAGCGACTTCAGCCTTGTCGATGCCATTGAAAGCGGCATCACCAAAATCCCCCGCCTGCCGGCCATGGACAACACCGGCCGGCCCGATCCCAAATACTTCAAGCTCTGGGCCCACATCACCAAAAACCTGAAAAAGGGCGAAAAGCTCTCCGGCGGGCGGCCCAAGCCGGAGGTGATCTACCGCAAGGCCGAAGACGCTCTCCTCACCCTGGCCGGCGAATGGAAGGAGCGGTTCGACCTGATCCGGGACGCGGCCCCCGGTCAGGACCGGACCCCGCCGGTGATGATCCTGGTCTGCGACAACACCGACATCGCCGAGCACTTCCACCGGATGATCTCCGGCGAGGAGATGGTCCTGGCCGACCCGGCGGACGAAAACGACGACGAGAGTGAAGCGCCCCGCCGGAAAGGGAAGCCCAAGCCCGTCAAGCAGTACGGAAGCGGGCTGCCCGGCTTCCCCGATTTCTGGAACCGCCCCGGCGCCGAAGTGACCCTGCGGATCGACTCCAACCTTCTGGCCCAGGCCGAAAGCGATGATCCCAACGCCACCCGGAAGGCCGCGGCCGAAGAGCTCCGCCGGATCGTCGCCACCGTCGGGAAGCCCGGCGAGCCGGGCGGCCACATCCGCTGCGTGGTGAGCGTCAACATGCTCAGCGAAGGATGGGACGCCAACAACGTCACCCACATCCTCGGGCTCCGGGCCTTCGGGAGCCAGCTCCTCTGCGAGCAGGTGGTGGGCCGGGGCCTCCGCCGGATGGACTACACCCCCGATCCCGAAACCGGCCTCCTCACCGCCGAATACGTTGACATCTTCGGGGTTCCGTTTTCGCTCATTCCCTTCAAGGGCCGCCAGCCCGGCAAACCCGCGCCCGTGGACCGGCCCAAGCACGAGGTCACGGCCCTGCCGGAACGCAAGCACCTGGAAATCCGCTTCCCCATCGTGGAAGGCTACGTGGTGGAGCTGAAAACCAACCGCGTGACCTGTGACGTGGACTCGGTGGAAGCCATCGTCCTCGACCCGTCAAGCACGCCCACGGCCGCCTTCATCCGGCCCCAGGTGGGGTATCAGGTGGGCCATCCGGGAACCCACGGCGGCTTCGGCTTTGAAACGGTGGACCGCCGGGCCTACT
>CAYNGG010000402.1:0-4022 GCA_964396575.1 uncultured Desulfobacteraceae bacterium
CTGGAATCCCTGAGCGAAGGCAATGTTTACATCGGCGACCGTCTGGTCAACGAGGTCCCTCCCCGGGACCGGAACATCGCCATGGTCTTCCAGAACTACGCCCTTTACCCCCACATGACGGTGGCCCGGAACATCGATTTCGGCCTTCGGCTCCGTAGGATTCCCAAGGCGGAGCGCGAAGCGGCGGTGGCCCGGGTGGCGGAAATGCTCGGTTTGTCCGAGCTGCTGGACCGTCAGCCCCGGGAGCTCTCCGGGGGCCAGCGCCAGCGGGTGGCCATGGGCCGCTGCATCGTCCGGGACCCGGCCGTTTTCCTCATGGACGAGCCGCTCTCCAACCTCGACGCCAAGCTCCGGAACCACATGCGGGTGGAGATCAAGCAGCTCCAGCGGGATCTGGGCAAGACCATGATCTACGTGACCCATGATCAGGTGGAGGCCATGACCCTGGCCGACCGGATCGTGGTCCTGGAAAACGGCTTCGTCTCCCAGCTCGGCACCCCGGACGCCCTCTACGCCCAGCCGACCAACACCTTCGTGGCCGGCTTCATCGGAACCCCGGCCATGAACTTCATCCCCGCCCGGCTATCGGACCGACGGGCCCTCAGCCTTCCCGGTTCGGTGGAAATGCCCCTGGACCCCGGCCGGGCCGCCGCCATCCCCGAAGGGGTTGCGGATGTGATCATCGGAATCCGGCCGGAGCACATCCGGATGGCATCGGACGGGAACGGGGAGCCGGCCTGGGAGGCCAAGGTGGCCCTCTGCGAGCCGCTTGGGGGCGAGTCCCTCCTTCACGTGACCCTCGGCGACGAGCGGCTTCGGATGAAGGTCACCCGAGCTGAAACGGCGGCCGAGGGAGACCGGTGCCGGGTGAGCTTTTCCCCGGCGGATGTCCACATTTTCGACGGCGGGACCGGGATCTGCCTGAGCCTCGCCAAGCATGAGTCCCATTAACTCAAATCCCTGGAGGAGAACATGAAACGACTGCTCGGTGTACTGGTTTGCGCGGCCATGTTGTTCGGCGGGTCGATCCCCGCTTCGGCCGAAAAGGTCAACATCAGCTTCTGGCACGCCTTTGGCGGCGGCCGGACCGCCTTTATTCAACGGATGGTGGACGACTTCAACTACACTCACCCCAACATCGAGGTCCAGGTGGAATACAAGGGCTCCTATCGGGACACCCTGAACGCCTCGCTCCTGGCCGCCAAGCAGGGCAGCGCCCCCCACATCGTCCAGTATTTCGAGGTGGGCAGCCAGTTCGCCCTGGACAGCGGGATCTTCGTGCCCTTCGAGGATTACGTCAAGCCCGACGATTACGCCATGCTCGACGACTTTATCGCGCCGGTGGCCAACTATTACAAAATCGGCGGGAAGTTCAATTCCATCCCCTGGAACTCATCCAACCCGGTCCTCTACTACAACAAGACCCTGTTTAAAAAAGCGGGCCTCGATCCCGAAAAGCCTCCCAAGACCTTTGGCGAGGTGATCGCCGCATCCGAGAAGATCATTTCCTCGGGAGCCGCGCCCAAGGGGATCACCTGGCCGCTCCACACCTGGTTCGTCGAGCAGTGGGTCTGTATGCAGGGCGAGCTTCTCGCCAATAATGAAAACGGCCGGGCCGCCCGGGCCACCGACGTCTTCGTGGACAGCGAAGCCATGAAGCGGATCATGACCTGGCACAAGGAGCTCTACGACAAAGGCTACTACGCCTATTCCGGCAAGCCCGAGGACTGGGACGGCGCCAACCAGATCTTCATCACTCAGCAGGCCCCCATGCTGATCACCTCGACCTCGGATGTCACCTTCCATCAGAACGCCGCGGCCGAAAACGGCTACGAGCTGGGGACCGGGTTTATCCCGGCTCCGGACGGGATCGAGCGCAACGGCGTGGTGATCGGCGGCGCCAGCCTCTGGATGACCAAGGGGCATCCGGCCGAAGAGCTAAACGCGGCCAAAACCTTCCTTCTCTGGTTTACCAACACCGAAAACATGGTGAGATGGCACAAGGGGACCGGCTACTTCCCGGTCCGGAAGAGCGCCGTGGACGTGGTGGAGGTCCAGCAGTGGTTCAAGAAGAACCCGGCTTACCGGGCCGCCTTTGACCAGCTCCTTCAGACAAAGGTCAACCGGGCCTCCCAGGGAGCCCTCATCGGGCCGTTCGCGGAGCTTCGGACCATCATCTCCGACGCGGTCCAGAAGATCTTCGCCGGAACCCCGGTGGATCGGGTTTTGGCCGACGCTGACAAGCGCGCCGACAAGGCCCTGGCCGATTACAACAGCTCAGTGAAATAGCCGGCCCCGCCGGCCTTCCGGGGCGGGGCCGAAGCGGCCCCGCCCCTTATTCGACGCCCGAGCATAATGGAAATCCGACCGCCTTTCGCCCGACACGGCAAGACCGCGTTTGTCCTCTTGCTGCCGACCCTGACCGTCCTGACGGTCTTCCTCTACTATCCCACCATCCAGACCTTTATCCTATCCTTCTACCGGGTGGCTTTTCTGGGGTTGAGCAAGCAGTTCCTGGGGATCGATAACTATGTGGCCATCTTCACCGAGCCCCACTACCGCCGGGTCCTTTTCAACACGATCATCTTCGTGGTGGCCACGGTTTTCTCCTGCATGACCATCGGGCTGTCGCTGTCGCTTCTGGCCAACCAGAAGGTCCGGGGCTGGCGGATTTACCGGATTTTATTGATCTGGCCTTATGCTCTCCCGCCGGCGGTGGCCGGGGTGATCTTCCTCTTTCTCTTCAGCGCCCAGGCCGGGATCGTCAACTACTTCCTGACGCTCCTGTTCGGGTTCCGGGCCAACTGGCTCGCCGAGCCGGAGCTGGCCATGTCGGTGGTGGTCCTGGCGGCGGTCTGGAAGAACCTCGGGTACAACGTCGTCTTCTACCTGGCGGCGCTCCAGAACCTCCCCGGCGACGTCCTGGAGGCCTCCCTCATCGACGGGGCCACGCCCTGGCAGCGGTTCTGGCGGGTTACCTTTCCGCTCCTGTCGCCCATGACCTTTTTTCTCCTGGTGGTCAACACCATCTACGCCTTTTTCGACGTCTTTCCCTTTGTGGACCTCCTGACCAAGGGCGGGCCGGCGGACGGCACCATGGTGATCATCTACAGCCTCTACCGGGACGGGTTCGAGTTCTTCAAGACCGGTTTGGCGGCGGCTCAGTCGGTGGTCCTCTTCGTGGTGGTGGTGGGGCTGACCCTGGTGAAATTCAAAACTTATGGCAAATCAGTCCATTACGGCGGTTGATCCATGCCCACGCTAAAGTCGCTCATCATCCATATCTGCCTGGCCCTGGCCGCCTTTATCCTCGCGGCCCCGATCATCCTGGCCTTTATCTTCTCCACCCAGACCCCGGCCCAGATCTTCCGCTATCCGCCTCAGTTCAGCTTCGGCACGGCCATTGTGGAGAACTACATTACCGCCTGGAGCGACTATCACCTGGGCCGGTACATGCTCAACTCGTTCTTTATCGCCATCGCCGTGACCGTCGGCAAGACCATCTTGTCCTTTTCGGCGGCCATGACCCTCGTCTTTTTCCGGTTTCCGCTTAAAAACGGGGTCTTCGCGTTTATCCTCCTGACCCTGATGATGCCCACGGAGATCATGATCGTCTCGCTGTTCGAGCTGGTGACCGGGCTGGGCTGGTCCAACTCCTACGCCGCCCTGATCGTCCCCTTTCTGGCCTCGGCCACCGGGACCTTTCTGTTCCGCCAGCACTTCCTCCAGATCCCCCCGGCCATCGTTGACGCGGCGGTCATCGACGGAGCCGGACCGTTTCGCTTTTCGTGGAGCATCCTCATGCCCATGTCCATGAACGTGGTGGCGGCCCTGGCGGTAATCGAGTTCGTTTACATGTGGAACCAGTATCTCTGGCCGCTGATCATCGTCCGGGACAGCAGCCGGCAGGTGGTCCAGGTGGGCCTCCGGATGATGAGCGCCGGGCAGGACGCCACCAACTGGGGGATCGTCATGGCCGGCGCCATCATCACCCTCATCCCCGCCCTCATCGTCTTTTTCCT
>CAYNGG010000403.1:0-4015 GCA_964396575.1 uncultured Desulfobacteraceae bacterium
CCGGCCACGGTCCAGGCCGCCAGGGTGGCCTGGCGAAAGGCCCGCTTCTGGACGTCGCCCTCGGTTTTCATGAGGAGATACGTGGATCCCAAAAGGACGTAGCCGGCGATGAGCGCCATGCCCACCAGGACCGAAAACGGGGTGAACCAGTCCATGGCCCCGCCGGCGAAAAGCCCATTTTCCACCTCGATCCCCGAGATATAGGCCCCGAGGGTCACTCCCTGGCCGAAGGTCGCCACCACGCAGCCCCAGAAAAAGGCGGTGTTCCATTGGTGTTTCCGGCTGGAATTGGCCCGGAACTCGAAGGCAACCCCCCGGAAGATCAGGCCGAACAGGAAGGTGAGCAGGGGGACGTAGAGGGCCGAAAAGAGCACGGTGTAGATCATCGGGAAGGCCGCGAAGAGGGCCCCGCCGCCGAAGACGATCCAGGTCTGGTTGGCGTCCCAGACCGGGGCGATGGAGTCCATCATCTGGTCCCGCTCGGATTCCTGGTTCGCCGTGGGAAAGAGCATCCCCACTCCCAGGCTGAAGCCGTCCAAGACCACGTAGAGGATCACCACCAGCCCCACCAGTCCGATCCAGATGTGTACCAGGGTCATGATCTCACCTCCGCTTCCTCCAATGTTCCGTCAAGGGGCCGCATCCCGGATGGCCGCTGGATGGGCGGCAGCGGGCTTGACAGGTCCGGGCCCCGTTTCAGGGTCTTGATGATGTAATACAAGTAGCTCGATCCGATCACCCCGAAGAAGACGAGAAAGAGGGCCAGAGACCAGATCACGTTTCCGGCGGCGATGGGCGAAACCCCGTCGGCGGTCCGCATCAATCCATAGACAACCCACGGCTGCCGGCCGATCTCGGAAGTGAGCCACCCCATGATGGTCGCCAGAAACCCGAGCGGCTGGAGGGCCACCAGGGTCCAGAGAAAGGCCCGGTTGGTGAAAAGCTCCCGCCGGAAATAGAGAATCCCGGCCCAGACCGCCGCCCCGAGAAAGAGGAACCCGATCCCCACCATCACCCGGAAGGTCCAGAAGGTTACCAGGGCGTTGGGCCGGTCTTCCTTGGGAAAGTCCTTGAGCCCCTGGATCCGGCCGTCCTTCGAGTGGGTGATCAGGTAGCTCAGGAGCCCCGGCACGGTCACTTCAAGCCGGTTCCGCTCAGCTTCCATGTCCGGGATGCCGAATGCCACGAAGTCGGCGCCCCCGTCGGTGTTGGTCTCCCAATGGGCTTCCATGGCGGCGAGCTTGGCCGGCTGGTATTCGGCCACGTTGAGCCCCCGGAAGTCGCCGATGACCACCTGGAGCGGCGCGCAGATAACCGCCATGATCAGGGCCAGGCCGAGGCTCTTCCGGTAGAAGGCGACATGCTCGCCTTTGAGGAGAAAGTAGGCGCTGATCCCGGCCACGACGAAGGCGGCGGTCTCGTAAGATGCCATGAGCATGTGGGTGAGGTGAGTGGGAAAGGCGGGGTTGAAGATGGCGTCCACGAAGGAGACGACCATGAACTGCCCGTCCGCCGTGAGCTCGAAGCCGGCCGGGGTCTGCATCCAGGCGTTGGCGGCCATGATCCAGAAGGCCGACAGGGATGCCCCCACGGCCACCAGGCAGGTCGAGATGAAGTGGACCGTCGGCGAAACCCGGTTCCACCCGAAGAGCATGATCCCCAGAAACCCGGCCTCGAGGAAAAAGGCGGTCATCCCCTCGTAGGCCATGAGCGGGGCGAAGACGTTGGCCACCGCCTGGGAGAACCGGGCGAAATTGGTCCCGAACTCGAACTCGAGGGTGATCCCCGAGACCACGCCCACGGCGAAGTGAATGGCGAAGATCTTCACCCAGAACCGGTACATCCGGTAGTAGATCTCATCCTTGGTCTTCAGCCAGAGGGCCTCGATGACCACCAGGAGAATCGCCAGCCCGATGGTCAGCGTCGGGAAGATGATGTGAAAGGCGGTGGTCAGCCCGAACTGAATCCGCGACAGGGTCAACACGTCCATAAGCGTTCCTCATGCGCCGCGCCGCCGGGAAGGCGGCCGGCTGAAAGGGTTAGACCGCCAGGTACCGGGACTGAACTTCCCGGTTGGCCAACAGCTCCGCCCGGCTTCCGGAAAACCGGACGGTTCCCTTGTCGATAACCACTCCCCGGTCCGAAACCTCGATGGCGAACCGGGCGTTCTGCTCGGCCAGAAGGACCGGGATTTCGGCGGTAAGGGTCCGGATCACCTCGCCCACCGCCTCGACGATCACCGGCGCCAGCCCCTCGCAGGGCTCATCCAGAAGAAGGATGCGAGGGTTGCCCGCCAGGGCCCGGGCAATGGCCAGCATCTGCTGCTCCCCGCCGCTCAGAGCCCCGCCGGGGCGGCTCTTCAGGGGGGCGAGGAGCGGGAAGGTCTCGTAGATCCGATCGGCGGTCCACGGGGTCATCCCCGGCCGGGGCGGGAGCGCGGCCACCTCGAGGTTCTCGGCCACGGTGAGGTCGGGGAAGATCCGTCGGTCCTCGGGGACATAGCCGATCCCCCGCCGGACCGTCCAGTGGACCGGGCGTCGGGCGATGGACTCGCCGTCGAAACGGATCTCGCCTTCGGCCGGGGGGAGGTAGCCGAGGATGCTCCGGATGGTGGTGGTCTTCCCGGCGCCGTTCCGGCCCAGGAGGCAGACCGTCTCCCCGGCGGCGACCGTGAGGCTCACCCCCTGAAGAACGTGGGCCTCGCCCCGAAAGACGTGGATATCGGTGACCTCAAGCATCGAGGCTCCCTCCCAGGTAGGCCGAACGGACCTCGGGGTTTTCCCGGATCTCGGCCGGAGTCCCTTCGGCCAGGAGCCGGCCCTGGTGGAGGACGAAGATCCGGGTGGCCACCGAAAAGACCACCCGCATGTCGTGCTCGGTGATGAAAAAATGGGTCTCTTTATGGTCGGCCAGGTCCCGGATCAGCCCCACCATCCGGTCGGTCTCCTCGGGCGTCATCCCGGCGGTGGGCTCGTCGAGGAGCACCAGGCGAGGCGACCGGGCCAGGACTATGGCCATCTCCACCAGCCGCTGGTCCCCGTAAGCCAGGTCCCGGACCGGCTGGTCCCCGAGGTCGTCGAGGCCCAGGTCGGCCAGGACCGACTCGGCCCGATCCCGGAGTGATTTTTGCCGGGCCATGGACCCGAAGATCGAAAACCCCTTTCCGGCCGCCAGGACCAGGGGGACGAGGACGTTGTCCAGGACGCTCAGGTGGGGAAAGACGTTGGTGACCTGGAAGGACCGGACCAGCCCGTCCCGGGCCAGTTGGTGGGCCGGTCGGCCGGTGATCTCCACCCCGTCGAAAAAGACATGACCCGAGGTGGGAGGGAACCGGCCGGAGATCGCGTTGTAAAAGGTGGTCTTGCCGGCGCCGTTGGGGCCGATCAGCGCCGAGAGGGTCCCATGGGCCACCTCGAGGCTGACATCGGACAGGGCCGTGAACCGGCCGAACTGGTGGGTGAGCCGGACCACTTTGAGGAGCGGGCATCGCCTCATTGGGGCCTCCGTCGCCGGACCCAGTGGATCAGGGTCCCGAGGATGCCCCGGGGAAAGAAGATCACCACCGGGATGAGGATGCCCCCCAGGATGATCATCCAGTTGTCGGTCACTTCGGTGATGGCCTGCTCCAGAGCGAAAAAGACGGCCGCTCCAAAGGCCGGGCCGAAAAAGACCCCGGACCCGCCGAGGATGGTCATCATCACCGGCCGAGCCGAAAAGCCCCAGTGCATGAAGTCGGGGGTGGCCATGGCGTTGAAGAGACTGAAGAGGACCCCGCAAAGGCCCGCCACCGCTCCGGCCAGGACAAAGGCCATCAGCCGGACCCGTCCCACGTGAGCCCCCACGAAGGCCAGCCGTTCTTTGTTCTCCCGGACGGCGGCGAGCATCAAACCGAAGGGCGAGCGGACAACCCGCCAGAGAATCAGGGCTCCGAAGGTCACCGCCCCCAGGACGAACCAATACATGGCGGCCGGATCGTAAAGGCTCACCTCGGCTCCGCCCAATCGGAGCGGCGGAA
>CAYNGG010000404.1:0-3982 GCA_964396575.1 uncultured Desulfobacteraceae bacterium
ATCAATGGAAATATTTTTTTTCGTGATGGATGTCGGCACGGTCAAGCTCGTTGTAAATGAGGGCCAGCCGCTCGTTGGCGATCCGCGCGCTGTCCGGTTTCTCCTCGGCCTCCCGGTCGGTGGGATAACAGGAAAGGCATCGCTGGGTATGGTACCGGGCTTCGCCGACGGTGGCGTCAAAGCTCCCCTGAAGAAAGGTCTGGGCGTTTTTCTGGCGCCCGAAATGTTCCACCACAGGGATATACTCGAGACTCACCGAGACCTTGACGTCAGCCCCCTCCTTGGCCATTTTGACGTAGTCGTCAATGGTCAGCGGCGGGCCGAATTCCTCGCGGTAGGCCTCGAATTTCACCACCATGTCATCCAGGCTGAAGAGCCGATCGCCCACATCGATGCCGGCCCGGCGGAGGGTCCGGTAATCCCGCTGGAGGTAGCGATTGGCGATCATCACCGCCTGGGAAACGTGGGGGCAGAGGTTGTTCGGACAGCCCCGGGCGTAGCATTTCCGGAAGCTGTAGTCGGTTCCGTCCACCGTGCCGCCGTATCGGCACAAGAAGATGTAGGCCTGAAAAGGATTGTCCCGGTGCTGAAAGTCCACCGGCACGATCTCGAAGGTCGGCCGGCAGGTGACCTGAGAGCCCATTTCCTTCAGGCCGACCAGATCGGTGATCCGGCGGGGCGGGTTGTTGATGCTCGTTGTATCCATCGCCTCACTCCTCGTTTTCCGTCAGCCCCGCCCCGGTCCCGAACATCCCGCCATCGGCGGTGACCCGGCCGGGGAAGGGGGCGGCGGGATCAGTTACGCTAATACACGAAAACCGCGTCGGCTTCGACCGCCTCGACGTTTAAAGCTCCGGCGGCGGTGGTCTTGGATCCTTCCACCAGCTCCGACTCATCGATATTCCGGGCCTTGATGCAGGGAACGCAGACCCGGAGGTCGCCTCCGAGGGCCATGAAATCGTCCAGGAGCTTGCGCATGGGCGGAAAGCCGCCGCCGGTCAGGACGTTGTCGGCGTATCCCTGCTTGGCCAGGTAAACCCCCTGGCCCTGGAGGATTACCACCGCCTCCATGTCCATGGCCAGCGCCGCGCTGGCCATGACAAAGGGCATGGCGGCTTTCTCCGGGTCGTCGTCGGCGTGGGTTGCGAAGTACATGATCTTTTCCGTTTTGTCAGCCATGGTCGGATTCCTTTCCAATTCAGTTGAAGTCAAATGTTTTGTCGTCCCCTTCTACGCGGCCTTCAAGGCCCGCTCCCGGACCCTCATGAGGTAGAGAACCAGGGGCCGGTAGAGCTGGTGGGTCCACTTGGCAAAGGGGACCTCGATTACCAGCATGGGCACGGCGATCATCAGGTGGATCACATAGAGATAATAGGTGGTCAGGGGCCACTCCAGGAGACGGGTGGCGTGGATCAGAATGCCGGTGAAGGTGGTCAGCCAGAGGAGAATCAGAAAGAGCCAGTCGGAGGGATGGGAGTGGGCGTAAACCGTCTTCTCCCTTTTCAGCCGGCCGATGATGGCATACGTGGTCCCGTAGAGGATGGCAAAGGTGGCGTAATAGCCCAGCAGACGGACCGGGTGCCATAAGGCATAGATCTCGTCGCGCTGGAACCAGCGGATCCCGATGACCACCAGGGCAAAGGCCGTGCAGTAGCCGGTCATGATCAACAGATGAATTCCCCACTGGACCCGCTGAGTCCGGCTACCGCAGGCGGCAAACCGTTTCTGGGTGAAAAACTGGACCACGAATTCCCTCGCTTCCCGGATGTAGTGGCCGATGGCCACCCCCCTTAGGGGAACGTTGAGCAATCCCGCCATGGCGGGACGGGCACTGGGACTCGGCTTGGGGTATTGGTCCGGATCGCCCATCACCCCCTTGAAGAGCCGCCAGGCGTTGGACAGGAGCAGGGCGGAGAGGATCACCAGCAGGATGATATCGAGGATCTCGATGGTGGTGTTGGGGGCGAAGACGTTCAATGCCACCCGGTCGGTGAGCATGGGGCCGTGGAAGAGGTAAAACCCCAGGCCCACCAGAGCCGCCACCAAGAGGATCGCCGCAATCTCGAAGATTTTGGATGTGTAGAACCAGCGGGAGATCCCGGTCCAGTCGTACCGTGAGGTGAGATACCGCCGGAGGCCCATCATGATCTCGCCGGGGTCGGCGCCTCGAGGGCAGGTGGTCGAGCAGTCCCCGCAGTAGTAACAGAGCCATGGTTCCGGGCTTTCCATCAGCCGGTCGGCCAGGCCCAGTTGGAGATATCGGATCATCTTCCGGGGAAACGGCGTCGTCTCCGAGGACAGCTCGCAGACGGCCGTGCAGTTGCCGCAGTTGAAGCAGGCCGATGCCGTGTCAACGCCGAAATGAGTCAGCTCCCGGTTCAGGTTTGGGTTTACCTCTGCCGCCATCGCACGTCTCCTTTATGTCGCTTCCGACAGCTCATACCGGAAGTAATCGCCGTCCTTGTCAGCTTCCACGACCCCGCCGTACTTCCGCATGGCCGTGATGTACCAGAGCACCTCGGCGGCCGAGAGCCGGAGGGCATCGGCCAGCTCGGGGACGGTCTTGCCGCCGTCCTTGAGCGCTTCCTTGATGGCCTTTATCCGGGCAGTCTGAGTCTTGACCTGCTTCCGGGCCCGTTCGACCGTTGTCTTCCGGGCCTCCCGGAGCTCCTTTAATGCCGCCTTATCGACCTTTTCTCCCATAACCTCGTCCTTCCGTTGGCGCCGGGTTGATCCCCGGCACGGTTCTCATCGGCTGACCGGTCAGGCCGCGACAATGGCATCCACCATGGCCTCGTACTGCTCGAGGGCCCAGCCGCTCACGTCAATGGCATTTTCCGGGCAGACCGCCACGCAGATCCCGCAGCCGGTGCAGAGGGCCGGGTTGACCGCCGCCTGCTTTAGGCCGCCGCCTTCCGCCCAATCGAGCGCCCCTTCCACCGGGCAGGCCTCGATGCATTGGCCGCTGCCGGTGCAGCGATCGGTCCGAATCCGGGCCACAAAGGGGTCGAGCTCCACAAAGCCCCTGGACAGGATGGTCATGGCCTTGGCCGATGCCGCCTGAGCCGCGGCACAGGCTTCGCCCACGTCCATGGGGGCCTGACAGGTCCCGGCCAGAAGTATCCCGGTGTTGGCCAGCTCCACTGGCCGGAGCTTGGGGTGGACTTCCAGAAGAAACCGGTCCGGCCCCACCGGGAGCTTCATCATCTCCACCAGGCCGGAGACATCCGACGGCTTCATCCCCACCGAGAGGACCACCAGATCGACGCCCATCTCCACCTCCTCGCCGAAGGTCAAAACGTCTTTGACCCGGACGGAAAGCGGGTACTCGGTCCCGGCCCGGCGGGTCACCACCGGCGGGTCTTCCGGCTCGAACCGGAAGAAGAGCACCCCCTTCCGGGAGGCCGCGTCATAGACTTCTTCCTGACCCCGGCCGTAGGTCCGGATGTCGCGGTAGAGCTCGAAGACGTCGGTGTCCGGGAACCGGTCCCGGATCTCGTTGGCCGCCTGGAGAGTCGCCCCGCAGCAGACCCGGGAGCAGTATTCGTTCACATTCCCCTCGGCGTCCGGCTCGTCGATTCCCGGAATCTGCCGGCTGCCCACGCAGTGGATCAGGGCGGCGCGTCGAACCACCCGGCCGTTGACGGTAAGCTGACGGCCGGCCTGGGTCCGGCCGGCCATCTCCCGGATGAGGTCCGGCAGGGTGATCACCTCCGGCCCCTTCCCGTATCCGTATTCCCCGGTCCGGGGGGTGTAGGTCTGAAAGCCGGTGGCCAGGACGATGGCGCCGGTCTCGATGGTCCAGTCGGTGGTCTCGGCCGTCGGGGCCTTGGGCATGACCCCGGCAAAGGGGACATATTCGCCTCCCGGCCCTTTCGCCTTGTCCGGCCGCGAAAGGGCCACGATATCTTTGGTGGCGCTCGGCGGCCGGCGCCGGAGGGTCACCCGGAAGTTGCCCACATACCCTTCGGAGCCGACCAGC
>CAYNGG010000405.1:0-3970 GCA_964396575.1 uncultured Desulfobacteraceae bacterium
CGACGGCCGTCGAAAAAGTCACAGGCCCGGTAGTACCGCAGATCCTCGACCCACCGCGCCAATGCCCCGGGATGACGGCGCCAGCGGGCCGCCAGGCGCCAGGGGGATCTGAGCCCTTCAATCAGGGGGCCGATCAGCTCCGTCGGGTCCCGGAAGCACTCCCATTCACATCGATAGCAAACCGAGCCGGGGTCGAGGGCTGACAGGTCCAGCTCGCTTATCGGCCCCAGGGGCTCATCCCCCCGGTAGCCACAGGGATAGACCGCCCCGTCCCGGGCTTCGATGAAGAAAAAGTCGATGCCGCCCCGGCAGGGATAGCCGGGCTCACCGGTCCCGGCATAGGTCCGCCAGAGGGCGTGGACGGCGGACAGCGGAGTGAAGATCCGGATTTGTCCCCGGAATTCGGGGATCGTTTCTAAAAGCGCCTGAAACATGGCCGCCTTTTCATCTCGAGAGAACCGGACCACCCGGTCGGCCGACGTGGCCGCGTAAACGGCCGTCAACCCCTTCGGACCCTCTGTTTCCGCCCCGCCCCCGTCATCGTCCAAGCTCATGGGATAGCAGGCATTGACGGTCGTAAATCCCAGGTCCCGGACAAATCCGTAAAACCGGCGAAAGGCGGATCGGAAGGCCGCGTGTAGGGGCGCCCCGCCGGTCGTCCCCGCGAGAGCGCCCGGCCCGGCGATGTTCCGATTGATGCCGAGGTTGGCCGCCGGAAAGATCCCCCGGTCATGAAAGATGGGCAGGGCCTGCTCGATCCCCCGGATGAGGCCGGGAAAGCCGCGCATGGTCTCGTGAATCCGGGGAACCGCCGAGTCGATGCTGATCCAGAGGTTCCGCAAGGGAGTATCGGCCAGGGCATCGGCCAGCCGGCAAACCCGGCTCCGGAATCCGGGCCGGTCGAACCCGGCGAACATGAACCCGTTGGTGCCGGTCCGGATAAAGGGAATCCCGGCGGCCCCGGCATGGCGGATCATCCGGATCAAATCATCCTTGAACAGGAACGGCTCGCCCCCGGTAAAGGAAATGGCCCGCACGCCCCGTTCGGCGGCGGCGTCGATCATCTCATAAACCGCTTTCGTCCGGAGCCGGGACCGGGAAAACGGCTCGGTAACCCGCATCCCGCACTGGGGGCAGCGGGCGTTGCACTGGTCGGTGATCTGGATCACGAGCTGCCCGGGAATTCGGCCCCGGAGCAGCCGGCGGGCGTCTTCGATGGTCTGTTTAACGGAGCCCATCAGCCCGCCTCGGCCATCCGGTCCCGGCCGTTTTGGCGGGACGCCCCTTCATCATACATCCGCCAGGTCTCCTCGAATGCCTGCTCGAAAGATCGGCTTTCCATGTACGCCCGGCCGGCCTCGCCCATGGATCGGGCCAGCTCGGGGTCGGCCACCAGGAGCCGGATCGCCCGAAGCAGATCCCGCTTCGAATCGCCCTCCACCACGAACCCGGTCTCGCCGGGAAGGATGTTTTCATGAGGACCGCCCTGGTCGGTGACAATCACCGGCAGCCCCGATGCCTGGGCCTCCAGAACGACATTGCCGAAGGTGTCGGTGGTGCTGGGGAAGACGAAGAGGTCGGATGATGCGTATGCCGCGGCCAGGTCGTCGCCGTCGAGATACCCGGTGAAGGTGACCGGCAGGTCGGCGGTGACGGCTTTCATTTGCTCAAGATACGGCCCGTCGCCCACCACGATCAGATGAACGTCGGCCGCAAGGTTGCGGACCTCCCGGAAGACCTCGGCCAGCTCCGGCATGTTCTTTTCTTTTGAAACCCGGCCGACATAGAGAATCCGGGTGACGCTCGGGTCGATCCCGTAGGCCTCGAAAAAGCCGTTGCGGTGACTGGGATGGAACCGCTCCACGTCGATCCCTCGAGGGAACCGCTTGATCTTTTCCGGCCGGATACCCTTGGCCACCAGCTCGTCGCCGGTGGACCGGGAAGGAACGTAGATGGTATCCATGTGATCGTAATACCAGAGGGTGAACCGCCAGGTAAGCTCCTCGATGGCCGGGTCGCCGGTGAGATACTGGGCATATTGGGGAAAAGCGGTGTGGTAGGTGCCGTTGATCGGGAGCTTCAGGATCTGAGCGATGGCCAGGGCCGCCAACCCCACCGGCCCCGGCGTGGCGGCGTGGATGTGCGTGAAGCCCTCGGTGTAGCAGTAGTCGAGCATCTCCAGAAACGGCGGGTAGAAGATGGACAGCTCCGGGTATTCGGGCAAAGCGTACTGCCCGGCGGGGCGGAAGTGACGGACCCCGGCGGTCTCCTCCCGGTCCCGGGCGTCGCAGGTGATCACGGTCAAATCCTTGCCGAACCGCCGGGCGATGGAGACCTGCTGACGGAGCGTGCCGGCCACGCCGTTGACCTCGTAATAGGTGTCGGTGAAATGAGCGACCCGGACCGGCGGGGCCGGGTTGTCGGCCGGAATGAACCGCCGTTCCAATGCCCGGTTGACTTCCCGGTCCTTGGTGAAGAGCGAATAGGCGACAAAGTAAGGGGCCAGCAGGGTGTAGAGGCCCCCTACCGAGCCCACCGTGTGGAAGATGTTGAAGACGTTGGCTCCGGCCAGGTGATCCATGAGGTGATCGGCAAAGGAGAACATCACCTTGTTGGAGACCTGGTTGACGAAATCGTACCACCGCCGCTCCCGCTCCCCGGTGACCGCGCTCGACTCGAGGCCGCCGACCAGCAGGTCAGGATGCTCCCGCAGCATGACGGTGGTTTCCCGGCGAAGCTGGTCCATCAGGCCGCCTTCCGCTCCGTCGAGCGGGGCTTTGGCGCTCCGTCGGCGAGCCCGGTAGCTCCAGAGGGAATAGATCTTCGAAATGAGCCCCGGCTCACCGTCGGCCTCGGGGCATAATGACCGCTCGAGAAACCGCATAAGCGGGTCCCGGTTGACGTACCGGTCGAAGTCGAACCGGTTCCGGTAATACTGGTAGGCGATCCCGTAAAGGTTGTGGGCGAGAGTCTGGGGCGTGGGCGGTCGGGAAACCACCCCGGTCTTTCGGGAAACGATGGCCGCCAGGAGAGCGTCCACGCCGGCCGGCCCCCAATACCAGGTGTGGGACCGGGCGATGTTGAGCCCGGAATGATCGTCGGAGCCGGCGGTGAACCCCTTCCGCCACGGCTCGGAAAACCGGGGCGGAATGCCGTGCTTGTCGGCCAGGCGATCCACGATCTCCGGCGTCAGGGAATCCACCACCCGCTCAAGGCAGCGGTTCTGACTCGGATTCCGGGCCCCGTTTTGCTCGAATACCGGAAACAGGAGCAGGAGCTTTTCGAGCAGGTCCGGGGTCAGCCGGTCGTTGACCGAATAGAGCGGATGGGCCAGAACGTGGACGACCGCCGAATCGTTCAGGTAATCCACCAGGTCGTAAACGCTCTCCCGGACCTTCCGGATCTCACGGTGCTGCGCCTCGGTGATGTTATAGGCTAACACGTGGAGCTTGCAGCCGTTTTCCGGAAAGTAGGTGGTGATCTCCTCGGAGATGAACGCACCGGGCAGGTGGGCGATTTCCAAGGCCCCGTCGATGGTGTTGTGATCCGTGATGGTGACCAGGGACATTCCCCGGCTTCGGGCGATCCGATAGATCTGGGCCGGATCGGTGAAGCTCTCCGGGCACCCGAGCTTCTTGAGGACCCATTCGGAGGGTCGTTTGGACTGTTTGGAATGAACGTGAAGATCCACCTTGACGATGGTTGACGCGCCGTCGCTGATGTCCATGGCTTCCCCTTTTGGTTTAGTAAATCGTGGATTGTGATTGGCGGATGTGGTGCCTGCCACAATCCACTGACCACTAACCACTATTTGGATTGACGTTTTCCGGCCCGAATGCGGCAATCCGCCCGGACCGCTCCCGCCAAGGCGGGATTTGGGTGCGGTTCTAGCGGGAAGTTGTTAGCAAACCGTCAGAGCAAGGTTAATTCTTCGTGAAGCTGAAATGAGGACTGAGTGATGAGGACTGAG
>CAYNGG010000406.1:0-3945 GCA_964396575.1 uncultured Desulfobacteraceae bacterium
GCAGTTCACGGACGAGAAGGTCGCCAACTTCGACGGCGAGCTGGGCGACATGAAGGCTCTCATCACCGAGCACTTCGGCCTCAAGTTCGACGGCGATCCCAAGACCGACCACCTGGTTCTGGCCCCCCACGAGATGGCCATGATCGAAGATGCCTTTCACCGCTCGATGGAAGGGGAGACCGTGGGCTCCAAGAACCCGGAGACCTATCTCCTCTACGGCGGCTATGACCCGCTCACCATCACCGTGACCCATCTGCTGAACCAGAAGGCCGGGCTGGCCTGGACCTCTTATAGCCACAGCGGCGTGCCCGTGGGCGCCACCGCCATCGGCGCGGGCTCGGAACGCTTCAACGGCTACTACGACAACACGGCCATCGCCCTGAAGATCATGGAGGGCATGGGCATCCCCGCCCGGGTCCACACCTTTGCCGACGCCGACGGCGACTCGACGGTTGCTACCCGATAATCCCCGCCGCAATCCGGGCCGCCGGGCCATCGCGCCGGGCGGCCCCATTCCCACTGACATCCGGAAAGGAGCCCTGTATTGATCCGATTGACCGACGGCCGACGTAAGGACATCCTGATGGTCCTGGCCTTTCTCGCCCTGAGCGCCGGGCTCCTGATCTTGCCTACCGGCTACGAGGCCCGGGTCAAGTCCGGGGCCATCCGGTGCCGGGGCCGGATTGTCGAGGTGGACAACTCCGGGATTCAGCGGCTGGGGATCATCAAGAAAGGCAACCAGGCCGTGGAGGTCGAAATCCTCGACGGCCCCTTTGCCGGCCAGACCCTGAGCGCCGACAACCCCCTCATGGGCCGCCTGGACCTCGATAAAATCTACCAGCCCGGCGACACCGCCTTAACCGTTCTCTCCGTGAACGCCGACGGCGAGATCGTTTACGTCAACCCGCAGGACCACTACCGCCTTGGCCTGGAGCTGGCGCTTCTGGGTCTCTTTGCCGCCCTCCTGTTGGCCTTTGGCGGCTGGACCGGACTCAAGGCTTTGCTCTCCTTTGCTTTTACCGCCCTGATGCTCTGGAAGCTCCTCATCCCACTGTTTTTAAAGGGTTTCGATCCGGTTTACCTGACTTTGGGGGCGGTGGCGGTCATGTCGGCCGCCGTCATCTTCCTGGTGGCCGGCCCCACCCGGAAAGGGGTGGTGGCCTTTTGCGGCGCCTTTCTCGGGGTCCTCACTTCCTGCATCCTGGGGCTCGTCTTCACCCGGCAGTTCCACATTAACGGCGCCATCCTGCCCTTTGCCGAGACCTTGCTATATTCGGGCTTCGGCCACCTTGACCTCACCCGGATTTACGTGGCCGCCGTTTACCTGGCGGCCTCGGGAGCGGTCATGGACCTGGCCGTGGATGTGGCCGCCGCCATGGACGAGGTGGTGACCCAGCGCCCGGACATCGGGACCGTCGGGGCGATCCGGTCCGGGATGAACGTCGGCCGCGCCGTGGTGGGCACCATGACCACGACCCTGCTTTTGGCCTATTCAGGCGGGTATGTCACCCTCCTCATGGCCTTCATGGCCCAGGGCGTTCCCCTGGCCAATCTCTTCAACCTGATCTACGTGGCGGCTGAGGTCCTGAAGACCATCGTCGGGTCCTTTGGCCTGGTGACCGTGGCCCCCTTCACCGCGCTGGTGGGCGGACTGGTCCTCGCCCGGCGGCCGGCAAGAGAGGAAAAATGAAGATGATGATTCGGAACGGGACATGCCCCCGACCGGGCGCCGGACGGGACCGATGCCGTCCGGGAAGCCGGGTGGTTTCGTGACCGAGGCCCTCACCGTGGACACCGCCCACAACTACGTCCTCGACACCAACGTCCTCCTCGAAGATCCGGGCGCCATGCTCCGCCTGCGCAACGGCAACCAGAACCGGGTTTTCATTCCGTTCCACGTCCTCCTGGAGCTCGATAAGCTCAAAAAGGACCCCCGCCTGGGCCGGATCGTGTCCAAGGTGGTGGACCAGCTCGTGGCCCATCCGGACCACTACACTTTGCTCCGGGCCGAAGCGCTCGCCGAGCGCTATGCCTCCGCCGTGGACCGCCATATCCTGGCCGAGATCGAGGGCTGCGGGGTGGACGCCCCCATCCTCGTCACCAACGACCGGATACTCCAGCTCCAGGCATCCATGAAGGGCATCCGGAGCGAGGGGTACCGGGAGTCGGCTCCGTTCCACTCCGAGGCCGAGCACTTCACCGGCTTTGTCCCTTCTCCCGAGGAAGCCGTCCCCAACAGCTTCACCTGGAACGAGCGCAACAAGCCGCTCTTTTTCGGCCCCCACGGCGAAAAGGTCATCGACTACCAGCACCGGATATGGAACGTGGTCCCCCGCTCCATCTACCAGAACCTCGCCATGGAGCTGATGGTCGAGCCGGACATCCCCATCGTCTCGGTCCAGAGCGAAGCCGGGTACGGCAAGAGCTATCTCGCCCTGGCCGCCGCCCTCTATCTCACCCAGCAGATAAAGAGCTACGCCAAGATCTACATGGTCAAGCCGATGATCGAGGTGGGACGCCAGATGGGCTACCTCCCCGGCCGGGTGGAAGAAAAGATGGAGCCCTATATCCGATTCATCACCGACCTCATCGTCAAGCTCCACCGGCTCCGCCCCGCCAACCGGGTCTTTCTCCAGTCCGACGAGTCTCATTTCCGGTTTGACCCCAAGCGGCTGGAGCTCCTCCCCCTGGCCTACATCCGGGGCATGAACATCGAAAACGCCGTGGTCATCGTCGATGAGATGCAGAACCTCTCCCGCAACGAATGCCGGGCGCTCCTTTCCCGGATGGGCGAGGGCGTCAAGTGCATCTGCCTCGGCGACATCCACCAGGTGGACAACCCCTATCTCGACATGGAGAACAACGGCCTCAACTGGATCGTCAAGAAGTTCACCGGGAGCCGGATTTACGCTCACCTGGTTTTAAAAGGCGACCGGTCCCGCGGCCCCATTACCGACCTGGTGATCCGCTCCGGCCTGTGATGGGCCGGCGCGGTTTCGGGATCACGGGACGGTCGGCCGTCCTTCCTGACGCCATCACCCCCAACCGAGGAAACCGTCCATGGTCTGGCTGGCCAAGATAGCCGTTATTTTTACCCTCGCACTTGTCGGGCTGCTGGCCCTGATCCATGCCCGCCGAATTAGGGCACGAGCCAATGCCGCCGTCGGCTGGCCGGCCGTCAAGGCGACGGTAATCGACCTGCATTACTATGATGACGTCAATGACGGCGGCGCCGACCCCGACGCCCAGGAAGTCCGGATCACCTATGAATACCGGGTCCGGGGGAAGGTCCATCGCGGCTCGACCATCTCCTTCGGCTATTCCGCCTCATCCAACCCGGACTACCACCAGCGGATTTACGCCATCCTCTCCCGGACACCCACCCTGATGGTCCATCACAACCCCGATGATCCCGCCGAATCGGTCATCAGCCCGGTCGGCGGCTCCGCCCCGACGATCCTATCGGCTCTCGGCACCGTCTTCCTGACCTTCGGCATCGGCTTTGGCCTCATGCTTCTCATCGACTCGACCGCCCTGGCCGCCGTCGTGATGATCCTCATGGTGCTGGTCTTCCTCGCCGCCTTCTGGAGAGTCTGGACAACCCTTACCCCCAAACTCGACGACGCCCTCATTCATTCCCTCGAAAGGCGGAAAGGGTAGAGGCGAGGCGAGTGTACCATCCTGAGCCCGGATCGGGCATGCTTACCGCTTAGATAAAACCCGCATGATCGGGGCGGGTGTGGGCACCCTTGTGCCTGAAAATGTAGATCATGATTATCGTTTGGGCCGGTATAGGACCGTAGGGGCGGCCCCCCCGTGGCCGCCCTTTTTATGCGCAACTCAAGCCACCTTTTCAAACCCTGACGGGGCAGGCACGGAGCCTGCCTCTGCATAACGGAAATTGGCGCCGGTCGGTTCAGTGTGGCATGGGGCTTTATCGTGAAA
>CAYNGG010000407.1:0-3935 GCA_964396575.1 uncultured Desulfobacteraceae bacterium
CGGCGCGTGGGTTCATGACCGCCCCTACTCGGCGTAAATCCCCTCGATCCGGTCCGCGTAGCTGTCGATGATCAAGGCCTTCTTGAGCTTCATGGTGGGGGTCATCATCCCGTTTTCGATGGTGAATTCGGGGACGACCCGGACCTTCTTGATCGTTTCGAAGGAGGCGAAGGCCCGGTTTTTTTCAGCCACCTCCGCCTCGACGAGGGCGATGATCCGGGGCTCATCAATGAGGTCCTCGGGCCGGGTGAAGGCGATGCCTTGGGCCCGGGCGTAGTCGGCGACGACTTCGAGGTCGAGGGTCACCAGGGCGCTCAGGAATTTCCGGCTGTCTCCGATGACGCAGACCTGATTGAGGTAGAGCGAGGTCGCCAGCACGCCCTCGATGGCGGATGGGGCCACGTTTTTCCCGCCGGCCGTGATGATGAGCTCCTTTTTCCGGCCGGTGACCCGGAGGTGGTTGTCCGCGTCGATTTCTCCGAGGTCCCCGGTCCGGAGCCAGCCGTCGTCAGTGAAGGTGGCGGCGGTCTCGTCGGGCATTTTGTAGTAACCGGGCATGACGTTCCGGCCCCGGTACTGGATCTCCCCGTCCTCGCCGATCCGTTGCTCGATCCCCGGCCCCGGCGGTCCCACCCATCCAAACCGGTAATCGTCGGCCCGGTTGACATTGGAAAAGGAGGTGTTCTCGGTCATCCCGATCCCTTCGAGGATGAGGATGCCGGCGCCGTGGAAAAACCGGGCGATTTCCGGGTTGAGCGGCGCGGCTCCGCTGATGCACCACCGGACCCGACCTCCCAGAGCCGCCCGGATCTTTGAGAAGACGAGGCGGTCGGCGATCCGGTACTGGAGGGCGGTCCAGGTGGGGACCGGCTGGCCGGCAAGCTTCCGGTCGCTGACCGCCCGCCCCACCCGCTCAGCCCACCGAAAGATCCGGAGGGTCAGGCCGCCCTTGGCTTCGGCCCCGCTCTGGACCTTGCCGTGGACCTTTTCAAAGATCCGGGGGACGCTGATGAACCAATGGGGACGAGCGGTCTTGAAGTCTTCGATGAGGGTGTCCATGGACCGGTTGAAGATCGTGGTGCAGCCCACGAAGACGGCGGTGTAAACGGCGGTCCGGGCGAAGACGTGGGCGAGGGGGAGAAAGAGGAAGGTCTCGTCGTCGTCGCCGAATCGGGCGGAGCCTTCCACCGACTGGGCGGTGAAGGTGATGTTGTCGTGGGTGAGAATCACCCCCTTGGGGACCCCGGTGGTCCCGGATGTGTAGATGATCCCGGCGGGGTCTTCGGGCCGGACGGCGGCGGTCCGCTCGTCAAAGGCCGCGTCATCGACTTCCTCTCCCTTCTGGAGAAAGGCGTCGTAAGTCATGACCCAGTCGTCCTCGGGGTCGGGTGGAGTTCCGTTGAAGAGGATCACGTGGCGGACGCGGGGGATCTCGTCCCGGATTCCGATGAGCTTCTCGAGCTGGACCGGGTCCTCGGCAAAGGCCAGCACGGCGTCGGAGTGGTCGATGATGTACCGGCAGTCCTTGGGGAGAGTGGATTGGTAGATTCCGACGGTGCAGCCGCCGATGGAGTTGATCCCCATGTCGGTGAGGACCCAGCGGTAGCAGGTGTAGCTGACGATGCAGACCTTATCGCCCGGTGCCACCCCCAGGGCGATCAGGCTTTTGCCCACCCGCCGGACTCCGTCGGCGAATTCCTTCCAGGTCACCGATACGGCGCCGGCCGCGTCGAGATACCATCGGTAGGCGGTCCGGTCGGGCCGGTCGGCCACGGTCCGCTGCAGCATCGCATGAATGTTGGGATAATCGATAAACGCCATTTCGCTCCTTTCCAACGGTCGGACCCACCCGGCCGCCGCTATCTTAAGGGCAAACACTCAGGGACGACCGGCCGGTCACCCCTACGGATGAAACCACGAAATACACTAAAAACACGGGGAAACATCAATCTAAAATCAAACTCCAAAATCTAAAATCCTGAGCCTACTTGAAAAGCATCTTGCTGGCAATCCAAAAAGTTGATACAAAATTTCTTTTGACCCGTCTTCGTCTGTCCGGCCTTAGCCGGGCGCGACGCCGGGACTCCGCACATCCTTGATCCTATTGACAAAGATCCGGGGCTGAAGACCCCGACCACTATTTCCAAAGCGACGCCCATGACCAATCGAACCCCCTCTGAGCCGGCGGTGCTGATCGTCGATGACAACCCCTTTAACCGTGAGCTGCTCAAAGGGATACTGAAGTCTCAGTCCCTGTCGGTCTTCGAAGCCAAAAACGGGCGGGAGGCCCTGGAGCAAATTCAGACCCATCCGTTCCGGATGATCTTCATGGACCTGCTGATGCCGGGGATGGACGGATTCGAGACCATCGAGCGAATCCGTGGGATGGGGGTGGACACACCCATCATCATCGTTTCCGCCATGAGCGACAAGCGGGACCGGCAGCGGTGTCTGGAGTCCGGGGGGGATGATTTTCTGCCCAAGCCCTTGAATATCGAGCGGGCGAAGGAGCTCATCGCGACCTACCTTCATGCCGGCCCGAGGGATCGAAAAGCTTCCGGGGAGGTCACGCGGCGGCGTGACGAAATGGAGGCAGCGGAGTCCCGGCGGCGTTCCGACTACCACGTTTTGCTGGTGGAGGAGGACGACGGCCAGGCCGGGGACCTGGTGCGGATTCTGAAGCGTCATCAGCTTCCCGTCTGCCGGGTCTCCAACGGGGATCAGGCGTGGACGCTGTTCACGGAGCACCCCCACCGTTTCAACGTGATCATCAGCAATGTCTTCACCTCGGGGATTGACGGGCTGGGGATTCTGGCCCGGGTCAAGCGGGACCATCCCCATGTTCTGGTCTTCATTTACGCCCTGGATCGGGACCCGGACACGTTTCAGCTCGCCGTCCAGCTCGGTGCCGACGGGGTTCTCACGGTTGGAGAATTCAACACCATCGGGGGGCTCATCGATTCGGCGATCTTTCACGCCGAGCACCGGGGCTCCCGGAGCCAGGTGGCGGCGACGGCCAGCGCGGTCCGTCAGGCCCAGGCCCATCTGATCCGGTACGGCTGTACCACACCCTGCGGAGGCATCGACATCGCCTACTCGCCGCTCTCCGATGCCGGGGGAGACCTGGCCTGCTGCCGCCGGCTCAACCGGGCCGGGCGGTGCGGGGCCTTTCTGGGGGACGTGGCCGGCCACAGCGTCATCAGCTCATACATCAGCGCTTTTTATCTGGGGATTCTGACCTCACAGTGGAATCGGACCCAGGACCCGCTGGCCCTGCTCAAGACCTTCAACGCCGAGCTGAATCAATCCGAATATGACCAGTATCACCTCTGCGCCACCGCGCTCCTTTGGGACCGCCGGCGGGAGCGGCTCCGGATCGCATCGGCCGGGAATCCCGGGCCGCTCCTGGTCCGGCGGGAACCGGACGGGTCCATGGACGTGGCCGAGCTGTCCGGCGGAGGGCTCTGCCTGGGGCTGTTGCCCAAGGATGACCTCTTCACCCGTGAGGAGATCGCCTTTCCGGCGGGGAGCTATCTGTTCGTCTTTTCCGACGGGGTGGACGGCCGCCGGATTACCGAGGTTCTGTCCGAGGGCGAGGTGGCGCTGGACGGCGGACCGGTAAAGGGGCTGGGGAACCTGATTATCGACCGGATTCTGGAGCGATGGGGCCAGGATGACGATATGGTCATCATCACCCTGAAGGCTCCCGAGGACCCGTTGCCGCCGGGCCTCCATTATTCCTTTCCCGCCGACTACGGGGGAGTGGACGGGGCCTGTGCCTGGGCCGCGGAGCACCTCACACCGGAGATGCTCCCGCCGGGCCGGGACCCGGTGCTGATCCTGCTGGCGGTGCGGGAGGGGCTCATTAACGCCGTCATGCACGGCTGTGCTTTTGAAAGGGATTCGGCCCACGTGGACCTGTCCCTGTTTTTCGA
>CAYNGG010000408.1:0-3918 GCA_964396575.1 uncultured Desulfobacteraceae bacterium
GCCAGGATCGAGGTCCGGTCGGCGATGTCGTTGATGAGCTGGACGATGTTGCCGACCTCCTGGGAGCTTTCCCCGAGCCGCTTGATGGCCCGGGCCGTCTCCTGGACGTGCTCCCGGATCGACTCCATGGCCTCGTTGGTTTGGCGGACCGCGTCGGCGCCCTCCTTGGCGTGAGTGGTGGACTGGTCAGACACGGATGCCGACTGGGCCGCGCTTTCGGCCACCCGGCGGATGGAGGCGGCCATGTCGTTGATAGCGGCGATGGCGTCGGCCACCTGGACCGCCTGCATCTCACTGGTTTCAGCCAGGTTTTCGGTGGAGACCGAGACGTCGGCGGAGGTGGCGCTCACCTGCCGGGTCACCTCGGTCACCTGGCGGACAACCCGCCCGAGCTGCTCGGCCATGTCGTTGAAGGAGTCGGCGATGGCACCGGTGAAGTCAGCGGTCACCTCGGCCCGGGCCGTGAGGTCACCTTCAGCCAGACCGCTGATCTCCTCGAGGAGCCGCATGATCGAGGACTGCATGGCGTCGCGCTCCTCGGAGCTCTGGATGAGGGCCAGGGTATTGTCGAGCATGGCGTTCAGGCCCTCGGCCATCTCGCCGAGCTCGTCGGCCGAGGTCACCGGAGTCCGGGCCGAGAAGTTCCCCATCCCGATCTCCTCGAAGAGGCGGTTGATGTGGTTGACCTGGACGGTGAGGCCCCGGGCGAGGAAAAGGGCTCCCAGGATCACCACGAGGGCCGCGCCGGCCAACAGACCGATGCTGATGGTCGCCATGTTGGTTACCGGCGCGGTCACCTCGTCATAGCCCACCTCCGAAATCACCGCCCATCTGATGCCGTCGGGGGTGGCCTCACCGGGCGGCTGAACCGTCAGGGGCGAATAGGATGCCAGGACCCGCCGGCCCCGGTAATTGTCGATGACCTCGGTACCGGACCGGCCGGCCAGGGCGGCTCGTGAGGCCGGGGTGTCCACGGTGACCTCGGGGTTCAAGACGGTGCTTTCGACCCCGAGCTCATCCCGGAACCGGGAGTTGTTCCGCATCATCCCGTCCGGACCCACCAGGTAGCTCTCGGCCGTGGCGCCCAAACCCGCCCGCTCGCCCATCACCTGGTCGATGATGGCTGTGGACAAGCGGGTTACCACCACCAGCTCCACCTGATCCTGGAAGACGATGGGCTGAGCGAAAAAGGCCGCCGGGGCGTTGTCACCGGGCGGGTACCGCTCGAAATCGGCCATTCCGAAGGACCGGCTTTCCATAACCCGGTCCACCAGGCGGCCGAGGTTGGTATCCCGGTAAGGGCCGGTGAGGAGATTAGTCCGGTAGTCGAGGCCCCGCTGGACCGTGTAGAAGAGAAAGCCGTCGGGGTTGAGGAGCCCGATATCGGCATATCCGTAGGTCTCGGCGTATTTCTGATAGAAGTCCCGGTCGTCGCCTTCGGTCCGGGGGACGAAGGCCTCGGTGACGTCGGTCTCGGCCACCATGGCCCAGGTCCCGTCATGAACCCGGACCGGGGTCCAGGCCGACAGGACGTACTCCCCTCGATAGTTGACCGTGACCCCCTGGCCGGTCTCCCCGGCCAGGGCCGCGTTGACCCCTTCGGTGTCCACCCGGAAGGCCGGGTTGATGATGGTCCGCTCCTCGATGTGGATGGAGTTGGACCGGAAGAGTCCGTCCGGTCCCACCAGATAGGTTTCGCTGGTGGCCCCGAACCCGGTCCGCGACTGCATGATGTAGTCGATCTGGTCCACGGAGATCTGGACCATCAGGACCCCGAGGACCTTGTCTCCGGCCCGGATCGGCGCCGAGACAAAGGCGGCGGCGTCGATTTCCGCCGGGGGATAGGGCTCGAAATCCTGAAAGTAAAGCTCTTTGAGACCGTTTTGGAAGGCTCGTCCCGCCGGCGAGTCGGCCAGCTCACCGCCCTCGCCCAGGCTCTGGCCCAGGTCGGGACCCTGAGCCACGCTGTACAGGATTTTCCCGTTTTCGGCCACCAGGTAGGTGTCATAGTAGGCGTAAACGTCGCTGAACCGGGCCAGAAAAGGGCCGTAGGCCTGAGCCACCTCCCGCCAGTTGGGACCGGCCACGTCCCCGGCGACCCGGCCGAAGGCCCGGAGGGCCTCGGCGGTCAGGGGGTTGGCCGCCATCACCGAGACGTCGTTGATCCGCTCCCGGAAGTAGGTTTCCACCAGGTCCTTTTTCAGGCGCTGGGTGGCGGCGAGCTGGTCAAAAGCCTTGGCCCGGAGGGCGTTGGCCGTTTCCACCAGGGCGTTCATGTCCGACCGCCGGCCCTCGAAGTGGTTCCGGATGGCCACCGCCTTGTTCGACTGAGCCGCCTGAAGACCGTCAAAGGCGTTGTCCATCAACGCCCCCGAGGAAATAAGGTAGGTGCTGACGCCGAGGATGATGAGTGGAATCAGGGCCAGGCCCAGCAACGAGACCAACAGCTTGTTGCGGATGCTCTCGAAGATCGCCCGAACGGGCCCCCATTGGGTTATCCGACCAATGAATCCGGTCTGTTGTGCCATTTGGAAACCTCCCCTTCCCGTGTGACTCGGTTCCACGAAGAACGCCAGTGAGGGCCGTCCCCTCTACATAGATGCTCCCCCGCGGGCTGTCAACCCAATCCCGCCAGCAGCCCCTCCAGCTCAGGCAGCAGGCAGTAAGCCGCAATCAAAAATCAAAAATCTAAAATCAAACCCGTCAGGACTCGCCGGCCAGGATTCGGGCCAGGTGGATCACCGCCAGGTAGCCCTCCGCCCAGCGGTAGAGCCCCAAGAGGTACCGCCCGTCCACCGCCGGCCAGTCGGCCGCCGGCACCGGAGTGGCCGACGGCGGGGCGATCATCTGGAGCGGGGACCCGGCCAGGACCATCCCGCCTTCCGTCCGGGTCCGGCCGTCCTCGGTTACCGGGGTGCGGAGAGCCACCAGCCGGTCCGTCGAGTCCGCCGCCGGGCCGGGCGGTAATCCCAGGCAGCGCTCCGGGGAGATCACCGGCATCACCCGATCCCGCCAGACCGACATCCCGATTATGTGGGCCGGGGCCCGGGGGACCGGATGGACCGCCGGCTCCCGGACAATGTCGGACACCTGGGTCATGCTGAACAGGAAATGGAGCGCCCCGTCGCCCAGACCGCCGGGGCTCCGGGCGGGGAAGATCAGCACCCGTTGATCCCGATCCGCCCCGGTCATGCGTCCCCCTTCCGCTGCTTCCGGCGGATGGCTCCCTTGAGCGCCTCGACTTTCTCGGAGGCGGTCTCCGCCGAGACCCGGGCAAGGATCGCCTCGACCCGTCGGGCCATCTCCTCGTCGGAGACCAGCCGGGTGAGGACTGAGTCCAGATCCGAGCTGCCCTCGGCCGCCGCGTCGCCCATCACCGTAAGAACCTGTCGCCGGCCCGGATCAGCCCCGGTGGGCGGCTCGCCGGACCGGTCGGCGGAGACCTCGATCCGGGCCGTCGCCCCGTCCCGGGGAGACCGGTCGCCGGCCGTCTCGATCCCTTCGGGCCGTAAGAGCAGCACCGGCCCGGACTCGCTTTTGAAGACCCCGGAAAACAGGGCCGCGGCCTCCCGGCCAAAGGCCCGGGGGATCGGGTCCACCCGGTCGTCGCCGGCGTTGACCACGCCGTCGAGCCGATCGACGCCAACGGCCAGATCCCCCGCCGGGGCCTTGATCACCATCACCTTGGAATCCGCCGCCGGAGATGTCCCGGCGGCACCGAAGACCGACTGGAGGCTGAGGTGGCGGAGGGTATCCCCCCCGATCCGGAGGCGGCCCGGCCCGGCCCGCTCAGTCCCGTCCTCGGGGGCTTCGATGTGTCGGACATGGGGCAGGAGCAGGCCGTATTGCCGGCCCCCCACCTGAAATAAGAGCATCTGCTTCATGGACAAAATCCTGTATTCATTAGCCAGCGACCGA
>CAYNGG010000409.1:0-3908 GCA_964396575.1 uncultured Desulfobacteraceae bacterium
GACTATCAGCCCGGCGCGGTGGTCAGCAAAACGCTCCTCGAGACGCCGGGGGGCACCCTGACCCTGTTCGCCTTTGACGCGGGGCAGGGCTTGAGCGAGCACACCGCTCCGTTTGACGCCACCGTCGTCATCGCCGACGGAACGGCGGAGATCACCATCGACGGCGCCCCCTACCGGGTGAGCCGGGGCGAGCTGATCGTCATGCCGGCGAACCGCCCCCATGCCCTCAAGGCGGTGGAACGGTTCAAGATGCTCCTGATCATGATCAAACGCTGATACAAAAAAAGTCGGCCGCCTTGACCTGGATCAATGCGGCCGATGACGCTTTCGGGTATGGTGAGACTCAGCATGAAACGAATTGTCCGACCATCACCCAATCTTGACGGAAAGGAGTCACACCATGTTTTGTTTTCAATGCGAACAGACGGCCAAGGGCGAAGGCTGCACGAAAATCGGGGTTTGCGGCAAGCGGCCCGAGGTGGCCGAGCTCCAGGACCTCTTGATTTACGCGGTAAAGGGGCTGTCCCACGTGGCTCATGCGGGCCGGTCGGTCGGCGTTGTCGATGAGGCGGTCAACCGCTTCACCTGCGAGGCGGTCTTTTCGACCCTGACCAACGTGGATTTCGACCCGGACCGGTTCGTGACCCTGATCCGGGAATGTGTCCGGCTCCGCGACGAAATGATCGAGCGGGTCCGGGCCGCCGGCGGGACCGTGGACACGGGCCTCGACGCGGTCACCTTTACCCCGGCGGGGGATCTCGAAGCCCTGGTGGATCGGGGCGAGACGGTGGGGGTCAAGGTCCCGCCGGACTTAAACGAGGATGTCCGGTCCCTCCGGGAGCTCCTGATCTACGGCATCAAGGGCGTGGCCGCCTACGCCGATCACGCCCGGATTCTCGGCCAGACCGATGACAAGGTTGAAGGCTTCATCCACGAGGCCATGGCCTCGACCCTGAGCCCGGACCTGGGGGCGGACGAGTACGTCAACCTGGTCCTCAAATGCGGCGAGGTCAACCTTCGGGCCATGGAGCTTCTGGACACCGCCAACACCGGGACCTACGGCCATCCGGTCCCCACCCAGGTTCCGCTGGGAGCAAAGGCCGGCAAGGCGGTCCTGGTCTCCGGCCACGACCTGAAGGACCTTGAGGAAATCCTGAAGGGGACCGAGGGCAAGGGGATTTACGTTTACACTCACGGCGAGATGCTCCCCTGCCACGGCTACCCGAAGCTCAAAGCCTACGACCACTTCCACGGCCACTACGGCACCGCCTGGCAGAACCAGGCCAAGGAGTTTGACGCCTTTCCCGGCGCCATCCTCATGACCACCAACTGCATCCAGAAGCCGAAGGATGGCTACGCCGACCGGATCTTTACCACCGGCCTGGTGGGCTGGCCGGGGGTGACCCACATCGCCGACAAGGATTTCACCCCGGTGATCGACAAGGCCCTGTCCATGCCCGGATTTCCCGAGGACACCGACCGGGGCTCGGTCATGGTGGGGTTCGGCCACAACGCGGTCATGGGCGTGGCCGACAAGGTGATCGAGGCGGTCAAGGGGAAACAAATCCGGCACTTCTTCCTCGTGGGCGGCTGCGACGGGGCCAAGCCCGGCCGGAGCTACTACACCGAGCTGGTGGAAAAAATCCCCGCCGACTGCGTGGTCATGACCCTGGCCTGCGGGAAGTTCCGGTTCTTCGACAAGGATCTCGGAGACATCGGGGGCATCCCCCGGCTGCTGGACATCGGGCAGTGCAACGACGCCTACTCGGCCATCCAGATCGCCGTGGCCCTGGCGAATGCCTTTGACATCGACGTCAACGACCTCCCCCTGTCGATGATCCTGTCCTGGTATGAGCAGAAGGCCTGCGCCATCCTCCTCACGCTCCTCTACCTGGGCATCCGGGACATGCGGCTCGGCCCGACCCTGCCGGCCTTTATCACCCCGAACATCCTCAACGTCCTGGTGGAGAAATTCAACATTATGCCCATCTCCACGCCGGACGAGGACCTGAAAGCGATTCTGGGATAAGATCGACGCCGGCCAGGCCGGCTGTCAACACGGCGGAGGCGCCGGGGCGAACCGCGGGTCGCTCCGACGCCTCCTTGAATGACATCAACCCCCGCGGGAGCAATCTGGAGGAACGACATGAAATGTCCGGGACAGGATACGCAATACTGGAAGCCCGGCGATATCTTCGAGGCCACCTGCCCGGAGTGCGGGACGTCGGTGGAGTTCTTCAAGGACGACACCAGCCGGCGCTGCCGGGAGTGCGGCCACCGGTTCGTCAATCCGGGCATGGATTTCGGCTGTGCCGCCTACTGTCAGTATGCCGAGCAGTGCCTGGGGGATTTGCCGCCCGAGCTGATGGCTCAGCGGGAGGACCTCCTCAAGGACCGGGTGGCCATCGAGATGAAGCGGTATTTCCGGACGGACTTCAAGCGGATCGGGCACGCCACCAAGGTGGCCCGATACGCGGAACGGATCGGAAAGGCCGAAGGGGCCAACCTGGCGGTGGTCCTGTCGGCCGCCTATCTCCACGACATCGGCATCCCCGAAGCCGAGCGGAAACACGGCAGCTCCGCGGCCCGGTTCCAGGAAGCCGAGGGGCCGCCCGTGGCCCGGGCCATCCTGGAAAAACTCGGGGCACAACCGGCGCTCATCGACGAGGTCTGCGATATCGTGGGCCATCACCACCATCCCCGGGAGACCGAGACAACCAACTTCAAGGCGATTTACGACGCGGACCTCATTGTCAACCTGGGTGAGTCGGACGGGGGGCCGCCCTCACCGGACCGCCTGGAGCGGATCATCGAGCGGTCCTTTTTAACCGCTGAAGGGGCCCGGATCGCCCGGGAAGTCCTCCGGTCGTGACATCGATATCCCCGGTCCGAGGCGCCTGACCGGCAGCGGACCCTTAAAAGGAGTTTGAACATGAAAGTGAAACGCAAAATCCTCGAGATCGACGAAGAACGCTGTGACGGCTGCGGGCAGTGCATCCCGTCGTGCGCCGAGGGAGCCCTGGCCATCGTTGACGGCAAGGCCCGGGTCATCAGCGACCGGCTCTGCGACGGGCTGGGAGCCTGCCTCGGCGATTGCCCCAACGACGCGCTGAGGCTCGTGGAACGGGAGACCGAGGAGTTCGACGAGGCGGCGGTGGAACGCCATCTGGCCGACCGGCCGGCTGACGTTAAGAAACCAACGGCGGGCGGCCGGACCTGCCCGTCGGCGACAATCCAGGCCTTCGCCCCGACCGGCGACGGGGCCGCGCCGTCAACGGCTGAGGCGAGTGGCGGGAGCCGGCTGGCCCATTGGCCGGTCCAGATCCATCTGGTTCCGGCCGACGCCCCGTTTCTCAAGGGGGCCGACCTCCTGGTGACCGCCGACTGCGCCCCGCTGGCCCACCCGCGCTTCCACGAAACCTTCCTGGCGGGCCGGGCCGTCATGATGGGTTGCCCGAAGTTCGACGATGTGGACGCCTATCTCGAGAAATTCACCCAAATCTTCGCCACCGCCGGCATCCGGAGCATCACCGCCGTTTACATGGAAGTCCCCTGCTGCTCGGCCCTCCCCGGCATCATCCGCAAGGCCATGGCCGCCGCCGGAAAGGCCATTCCCTTCGAAGAGGTGGTCCTCGGCCGACGGGGGGATATCCTGGAGCGACGGGAGGCGGTGGTGGAAAGAAAATAACGCAAAGGCGCAAAGGCGCAAAGGCGCAAAGAGGACAAGAAAAATCCCTCTGCGTCTTCGGGTCCTGGCGTCTTTGCGTTACCTTCGACCCGCGCGACCCGGTTTTTGTAGGGGCAAACATCTATGGGCGACCGGCCGGTCGCCTCTACAAGCGCGGATAGAGACCTCCGAGGTTTCCAAAGTTTTGGAAACCTCGGAGGTCTTTGGTTGCACTGGCGTG
>CAYNGG010000410.1:0-3908 GCA_964396575.1 uncultured Desulfobacteraceae bacterium
AGCGACCGGGCCGTCGCGGCCGATTCCCTGAGCCATTACCTGCCATCGAACGTCTGATAAAGACCTCCGAGGTTTCCAAAATTGACCGGGGCCGAGACATCGGATGTCGTCGTTTATCGGTTGCGCCCAAAACCTGCTTCACTCTGTTCGCCGGGGCGGCAGCTTTTCGAGGCTGCCCGGGTGCGCCGTCCTGGCATTCGGGTTGGGTCTGTCTTCGGCTATCCAGGCGAGGTGAACGTCGCTTTCTTCAGAAGCGCTTTTCCCGCAAGGTTTTGGTGAATCAGGTGAGAGCGGATGCTGGATTTGAATTCGGCCTGGGCGGACCTGAAAAAGGTGTAGATTTTTTCGGCCCGGATTCGTCTTAATGATTCTGAGGAAGGGGGAAAATCCGCGTGCGGGGTTCCCAAAGGACCCGGAATTCATGTCGGACGAGGAGACGGAACGAATTGACTATGAGGTGGAACGAAAGGCGGGCCCTTGTGGTTTTCCTGTGCGCAATGAGCATCGGGTGCGGGGCGGTGGGGCCGGATTATCGCCGGCCGGAGCCGGCGGTGCCGTCGGCCTGGCACACGACGCTTGGGGGCGGACTGACAAGATGGCCGGGCGACCTGGCCGGATGGTGGCGGAGTTTCGATGACCCGGTGCTTTCCGGGCTGGTTCAGGCATCCATCATGGCCAATTTGAACGTGAAGGAGGCGTCAGCCCGGGTCCGCGAGGCGATGGCCCGCCGGGGGATCAGCGGGGCGGATCGGTTTCCCGTCCTGGATGCCTCGGGCGAGGTTATCCGAAGTCGGAGCAGTAGCGGGAGTGACGCCGCCACCCTCTATTCGGCCGGCTTTGACGCCGGATGGGAGCTGGACCTTTTCGGCGGGGTGAGTCGGTCCATCGAGGCGGCGGATGCCGATCTCGGGGCCAGCGAGGCTGACCTGACCGACGTTTTGGTCAGCCTGTTGGCCGAGGTGGCGGTCAACTACCTCGACGTCCGGACCTATCAGGCCCGGCTGGCGGTGGCCGAGGCCAACCTGGCGGCTCAGGAGGCCACCTTTGACCTGACCTGGTTCCGGTTCGAGGCTGGATTGAGCCCCGAGCTGGCGGTCCAGCAGGCCCGGACCAACCTGGCGCGGACCCGGTCTCAAATTCCGCCCCTGTGGGCCGGGCTGGAGGCGGCCATGAACCGCTTGGCCGTGCTTCAGGGAAAGCCGCCGGGCGCCGTCCACGCTGCCCTGACCCCGGTTCGCCCCATCCCGGTGCCGCCGGCGACGGTGGCGGTGGGCATTCCGGCGGAGATCCTGAGGCGCCGGCCCGATGTCCGCCGCGCCGAGCGCCAGCTCGCGGCCCAGACCGCCCGGGTTGGAGTGGCGACCGCCGAGCTCTACCCCAAGCTCCGCCTCACCGGCGCCATCGGCCTGGATGCGCGCTCCCTCGCTGACTGGTTGAGCTGGGACAGCCGATCCTGGCGAGTCGGGCCGGGGATCTCCTGGCGGGTGTTCGATGCCGGGGCCGTCCGCCGGTCCATATCGGTCCAATCAGCGCTTCAGGAGCAGGCCCTTCACCGATACGAGGCGACGGTTCTGATCGCCCTCGAGGAGGTGGAAAACGCTCTGACCGCCTATGCGCGGGAACAGGTCCGGCGGTCGTCCCTTCGGACCGCGGCCGATGCGGCCCGGCAGGCGGAGCGGCTGGCCCGGCAGCAGTACGAGGCCGGCCTGGTCGATTTCAGCGAGGTCCTCATTGCGCAACAGTCGCTGCTCTCCCTCGAAGACGACCTGGCGCGAAGCGAGGGAGCGGTGACAACTAACCTGGTCCGGCTCTACAAGGCGCTGGGCGGGGGATGGCATCCCCGCCGCGCTGCGTCGGACTCCATGGCGGAGTAAGGGAGCGATGATGGAAAACAGACACCGGGATTCGGATTCCGACGTCTCCCGGATACTCGGCGTGGAGAACACCGGGGAAGCCGGCGGGCGGAAACGGCGCTGGCTGATCTGGGGAGCGGCCCTGTTGGTCCTGGTTGTCGTTGTGTTCACCTGGTCCCTCTTCTTCGGGGGAGACGGGGACGGCATCCAGTACCGAACCCAGCCGGCGGAACGCGGGGACCTCACGGTGACGGTGACGGCTACCGGGAACCTCGAGCCCATCAATCAGGTGGATGTGGGCAGCGAGCTTTCCGGCATCGTCCGGACGGTGGAAGCCGATTACAACGACACGGTGATCCGGGACCAGGTCCTGGCCCGGCTTGACACGGCCAAGCTGGATGCCCAGGTTCTCCAGTCCCGGGCCGCCCTGGATGCCGCCAGGGCCCGGGCCGCTCAGGTGGCGGCCACCATCCGGGAAACCCGTGCCAGGCTGAGCCGGCTCCAGACCCTCGGCAAGCTGAGTGACCGGCGGGCGGTCTCGCCCAACGACCTCGAGATGGCCGAGGCGGCCCTGGCCCGGGCCCGGGCAGATGCCGCAATGGCCCGGGCCGAGGTGGATCGGGCCGAGGCCGTCCTGGCCGCCAACGAGACCGACCTGGCCAAGGCCGTGATCCTATCGCCCATTGACGGCGTGGTCCTGACCCGGTCGGTTGAGCCCGGACAGACGGTGGCCGCGTCCCTTCAAGCCCCGGTCCTCTTCACCCTGGCCGAGGACCTGGCTGAGATGGCCCTCCACGTGGACGTGGACGAGGCTGACGTGGGCAAGGTCTCCGAGGGGCAGGCGGCGACCTTCACGGTGGATGCCTACCCCGACCGGAGCTTTCCGGCCAGCGTCAGTCAGGTCCGGCTAGGGCCTCAGACGGTCGAGGGCGTGGTGACCTACGAGACCCTCCTGGCCGTGGACAACGCGGACCTCTCCCTCCGGCCGGGGATGACGGCCACGGCGGATATCGTGGTCCGGCGAATCGAAGATTCCCTCTTAGCGCCCAATGCCGCGTTGCGGTACGCGCCGGTGACCTCCGCCGGAAAACCGCGCCAACGGGGCGGGGGTATTCTGACCAAGCTCTTTCCCCGCCCCCGCCGGGACCCGGGCAGACGCCGCGACGATTCGGACAACGGGCGGGAGCAGCGGGTCTGGACCCTTCGGGAGGGTCGGCCGGTCCCCATCGATGTCACCATCGGGGTGACCGACGGAATCCGGACCCAGGTCATCGACGGCGAGATGACGCCCGGCCTCGAGCTGGTGGTGGACGCCGTGAGGAAAGGGCAATGATCTCCAGGCCCCTCATCGAGCTGACCGGCGTGACCAGGATCTACGGCCGGGGCCATGCCGCCATGCGGGCCCTCGGGGGCATCGATCTGGCCATCGGCCAGGGGGAGATGGTGGCGGTGATGGGCCCCAGCGGGTCCGGAAAGTCCACCTGCATGAACATCCTCGGCTGCCTGGACACTCCCACGGCCGGACAATACCGGTTCGGCGGGGTGGATGTGGGGACGCTGAGCCGGGACGGGCGGGCTTTGCTCCGCCGCCATTTCCTCGGGTTTGTCTTCCAGGGGTTCAATCTCCTGAACCGGACCACGGCTCTGGAGAACGTCGAGCTGCCCCTGATCTATCAGAAGCTCGACCGGCGCCGGCGGGACCGGATGGGCCGGGAGGCCCTGGCCGCGGTGGGGCTCACCGGCTGGGAATCCCATACGCCCGGCGAGCTCTCCGGCGGGCAGCAGCAGCGGGTGGCCATTGCCCGGGCGATTGTCGCCAATCCCCGGGTTATCCTGGCCGATGAGCCCACCGGGAACCTCGACTCGGCCCGAAGCCGGGAGATCATGGACCTCCTCACCCGGTTCAACCGGGACCGGGGGATCACCATTGTCATGGTAACCCACGAGACGGACATGGCCGCCTATGCCCGAAGGCGGATTCAGTTCAAGGACGGCCTGATCGACTCCGGAGCAGACGACTCGTGATCCGGGAAACCATTATTCTGGCTCAGAGAG
>CAYNGG010000411.1:0-3901 GCA_964396575.1 uncultured Desulfobacteraceae bacterium
AGAGGCGGGCTCAGAGGCGGCCCGCCCCGGCCGCAGCCCCGGGGCCCCCGCCGGCCCCGCGTCCGGCGGCTCCCGCCCCGGCCGCCCGCAAGGCCCCGGCCAAACCGGCTCCCTCAAAGGCCCCGGCCAAGTCGGAGTCCGCTCCGGCAACGGCCCCCAAAACGGACGTGGCCGGGACTCCGCTGAAAGCCCCCATGCCGGGGATGATCATCCGGTTTGATAAGAAGGAAGGCGACACGGTGAGTGCCGGGGAGACGGTGGTCATCCTCGAGGCCATGAAGATGGAAAACGCCCTGCCGGCGCCCGCTGACGGCACCATCAAGGCGATCAACTTCAAGGACGGGGACTCGGTGGCCAAAAACGACGTGCTCTGCGTAATCGGCTAACCCCTGAAGCGACGGACGGGCGCCGGGCGACCGGCCCGGCGCCCCCATAAGGACCATGAAGGCGAGGACAATCCATGAAGATCCATGAATATCAAGCCAAAGCGCTGTTTCAGAAATACGACGCGCCCATCCCCCAGGGCGGGGCCGCGTTCTCGGTGGATGAGGCCGTCTCCAAGGCCGAGTCTCTCGGCGGCTACCCGGTGGTGGTCAAGGCCCAGATCCACGCCGGAGGCCGGGGCAAGGGCGGCGGCGTCAAGCTGGCCAAGGACTTAAACGAAGCCAAGGCCCACGCCGATGCCATCCTCGGGATGAACCTGGTCACTCACCAGACCGGCCCGGCCGGCCAACCGGTGAAAAAGCTCCTGGTGGAGCAGGGCCTCGACATCGCCAAGGAGCTCTATCTTTCGATCATCCCCGACCGGGCCACGGCCCAGATCGTAATCATGGCCTCCGAGGCCGGCGGGGTGGACATCGAGCAGGTGGCCGACGAGACCCCGGAAAAGATCATCAAGGTGCCGGTGAACCCCACCCTCGGGATTCAGGGCTACCACTGCCGGGCGGCCGCCTTCGGGCTCAATCTCCCCCCGGCCGCGGTCAAAGCCTTTATCCCCATGCTGAAAAACCTCTACCAGCTCTTCGTCGATTACGACTGCTCCCTGCTGGAGATCAACCCGCTGGTCCTCACCGGCGATGACCGGGTGGTCGCTTTGGACGCCAAGGTCAACTTCGACGACAACGCCCTGTTCCGCCACAAGGACATCGCCGAGCTCCGGGACCTCGACGAGGAAGACCCTCTCGAGGTGGAGGCCTCCCAGTACAACCTCAACTACATCAACCTCGACGGCAACGTGGGCAACATGGTCAACGGGGCCGGGCTGGCCATGGCCACCATGGACATCATCAAGCTAGCGGGCGCCGAGCCGGCCAACTTCCTCGACGTCGGCGGCGGAGCTTCCGCCGAGATGGTCGAAAACGGGTTCCGGATCATCCTGAGCGACCCCAGTGTCAAGGGGATACTCATCAATATCTTCGGCGGGATTCTCCGGTGCGACGTCCTCGCCGAGGGCGTCGTGGAGGCGGCCAAGAAAGCCGGGATCAATGTGCCGGTGGTGGTCCGGATGGAAGGGACCAACGTGGAGGCGGGGCGGAAGATCCTCGCCGAATCCGGCCTCAATCTCATCACCGCCGTTGACCTGAAGGACGCGGCCGGCAAGGTCGCCGAGCTGGTTCAATAGCCATCCCCCAACGACTACAGCGAGGTTAAGAAACGTGAGCATATTCGTCGATCAAAACACGCGCCTGCTGGTTCAAGGAATTACCGGCAGGGAGGGACAGTTTCACACCCGGCAGTGCATCGCCTACGGCACCAAAGTGGTGGCCGGGGTCACGCCGGGCAAGGGCGGCCAGGACATGGACGGCGTCCCGGTCTTCAATACCGTCCGGGACGCGGTGGAAAAAGCCGGGGCCAATGCCAGCATGATCTTCGTGCCCCCGCCCTTTGCCGCCGACGCCATCATGGAAGCGGCCGACGGCGGCGTGGACGTCATCGTGGCCATCACCGAGGGCATCCCGGTCCTCGACATGATGAAGGTCAAAAACTATTTGAAGGACAAGCCGGTCCGGCTCATCGGCCCCAACTGTCCGGGGATCATCACCCCGGGCGAATGCAAGATCGGGATCATGCCCGGACCGATCCACAAGGAAGGCGGCCCGGTGGGAGTGGTCTCCCGGTCGGGGACCCTGACCTACGAGGTGGTCCATCAGCTCACCCTCCAGGGGATCGGGCAGACCACCTGCATCGGGATCGGCGGGGACCCGGTCAACGGGACCAACTTCATCGATTGCCTGTCGGCCTTCCAGGCGGACTCCCAGACGACCGGGATCGTGATGGTGGGCGAAATCGGCGGGAACGCCGAAGAGGACGCCGCCGAGTACATCAAGGCCAATGTCACCAAGCCGGTGGTGGGCTTTATCGCCGGGCTCACCGCCCCGCCGGGCCGGCGGATGGGCCATGCCGGAGCCATCATCAGCGGGAGCAGCGGCACGGCCCAGAGCAAGGTCGCCGCCATGAAAGCCGTCGGCATCCACGTCTGCGAGAATCTCGGCCGGCTGGGCGAGATCTGCGCGGAGGCATTTGCCTAAACGGGCTGCATTGAGTTTTTCCGTTTATGAGGGCCGTTTCGCGGAAGATGCGCGGGGCGGCCCTTTTTTATGGTAATCTTCAAAATGAAGCAGCCCGAGGCGTCATGCCGAGGGCCGTGTTGTTTATGGTCTTTAGGAATCGACCGTTTTTATCGGGGAGAAATCGATGGTTAATGGATAGATTGATGATAGGTTTTTTTGGCTTGACAGTGCGTTTTTAGTTCTATAATTTGTCGGATAGTATCAGGAGATTATGATACTATGGAAGATGGATAACTTACTGCAATCGAAAACACAAAAAAAACAGCTCGAAGCGTGGAATAAATCTCAACCTGCTTTTCCTGATAATGACGAAGTCATATTATTATGAGGGCATATTTGATCTGATAATAGGCTGAAGATGGAATTATCAGGGCGAATTTGCCTTGATAAGCCCGCTGATATCATAATATCGGGGCAAATTGACCTGATAATAAATGGTTAGCATCCCAACGAGAGGAGTCGAAAATGGCGAATGTGGAAATAATTCATGAGGTTTGTTCAGGAACACCCGGAGACTGGAATTTGTGTTTTCAGTGGGGAAGATATGTTTATGATGACGGTTCTTCACAAACAGGTTACAGATTTATCTGGAGAAAACCCGACGGAAGCTTACAGGCTGCGAGAGGGCAAGCCAGAATCCCTTGCGCAGCAGATATGTTTCTTTTGCTTCAAATGGCTACTGAAGCAGGATGGTTTATAACAACGGAGTGAAAACTATGAAAGTATACGCATATGAGCATACAATAGACAAAGATGGGGTATTATTTTTAAAGAATTTGCCATTTAATGTCGGCGAAAAAATTGAAGTGATCATAATTCCCCGCTCTAAATTCAAAACTGAAAAAAAACGGTATCCATTTTGGGGAAAGCCAATTAAATATCTCAACCCAACTGATCCGATTGCGGAGGCAGATTGGGAGGTCTACAAGTGATTATAATAGATACGCATATCTGGGTCTGGTGGATTCACAATGATGATCGATTAACCGAGAAAATTCGGGAGTACATCAAAGCGAATGAAGAGGAAGGTCTTGGTGTAAGTGTCTTTTCATGCTGGGAAGTTGCCAAACTTGTGGAATTAAACAAACTCACCTTGCACTGTCCGATTGACGAATGGATGAACACAGCTCTCACTTATCCGGGTATCCAACTTGTTGAACTCACACCAAAGATAGCAATTGAGTCTACCCAACTTCCAGGTGAATTTCATCGTGATCCGGCCGATCAAATAATTGTCGCCACTGCTCGCATTCATGATTGTCCATTGTTGACTGTTGATGATAAAATTCTCAATTACTCGCATGTAAAATTGTTGAAATGATGCTAACCAA
>CAYNGG010000412.1:0-3896 GCA_964396575.1 uncultured Desulfobacteraceae bacterium
TTTAGATTTTAAATTTTAGATTGATGATCGCGGATTTAGCGGAAAAATCATCAATCATCAATCATCAATCATCAATGGATAAACCCATAGCCCGCCATGCAGCATCAGAAGCAGATGATCATCACGGCTTTCAAGATCCGACCCGGCGAAGAGCTGGTCACCGGTCTCCTGCTGCTCCACTCGTTTTTCGTGGGGATTACGCTGATCTTCTTCGAGACCGCCGCCTACGCCCTCTTCCTGAAAGCCTTTCCCGCCACGACCCTGCCGACCGTTTACATCGGCGCCGCCTTCGCGGTCACCGCAGCCGGCATTGTTTACTCCCAGCTCGAATCCCGGGTCGCCTTCAAGGATCTCCTCAACGGGACCCTGACCTTTTTCGGCATCTCCGTGATCCTGTTTTACCTGGCGACCCAATTCCTCGTCTCCAAATGGGTCTTCATGGGGCTGCTGATCTGGCAACAGGTTCTGGCGGCGCTTCTGGGGATCGAATTCTGGGGGCTGGCCGGCCATCTGCTGAACGTCCGGCAGGGCAAGCGACTCTTCGGGCTCATCGGCACCGGGGAGATCATCGCCGGCGCCCTGGGCGGCTTCTCCATCCCCCTGCTGATCCGGGGGGCATTGACCACACCTCAGATGCTCCTCGTCTCGGCCATCGGCATTCTGGGATCCATACTAGCCTTGCGGCACATCACCCGGGCCTTCCATCACGAATTCGCATTCCAGGCTCAGGAGGAACGGCTGGCCCCCCAGACCCCCTCACGGGACCGGCTCAACCCTTTCAAGGACCGGTATCTTCTGCTGGTCTTTGGCTTCGCCGTCTTTTCCGTTTTCGGCTACTATCTGATCGACTACGTTTTCTACGGGGAGGTCGAAGCGGCCTTCGCCTCGGACGAGGCCCGGATCGCCTCGTTTCTCGGCGTCTTTTTCGCGGTTTTGAACATCCTGAGCCTCATCGGCAACGCCTTTGTCCCTTCCCGGTTCATGGCCCGGTACGGGCTTCGGTTCGGGGTTCTGGCCGTTCCGGTTCTCGTGGCCGTTTTTGCCGGGCTTTCGGTGTTTTCGGAGACCGTTTTGAGCGGGGAGACCGCCATCTGGCTCTTCTTTCCCCTGATCGCCGTTACCAAGCTTTCCGATGAGGTCGCCCGGAACGCCATCGGGGAGCCATCCTTGCGGATTCTCTACCAGCCCTTTCCGGCCAGACAGCGGATCAAGGTCCAGACGGTCCTCGAGTCGATGGTGGAGCCGCTCGCCGGGGCCGCCGTGGGCGGAGCCATTCTCCTGATCATCGCCTCCATCGGCCCGTCTTCGGCCACCATCCTCGTGGCCGCCCTGATCGTCCTGGCCGGGTGGATCGTCCTGTCATCCTTCCTCTTCCGGGAATACACCGCCGTTCTGAACAAGGCCCTGAGCCGGCGGACCCAGATCGACCTGTCCAGCTTTCTCCGGGACGCCAAGAGCCAGGAGCTGCTCAAGCAACGGCTGACCACCAGCACCGTGCCCGGCGAGGTGATTTACTGTTTGAGCCTTTTGGAGGAGCTGGAGCACGAGGATTTGGATCACTACCTGATTAAGCTTCTGGACCACCCGGAGCCCGAGGTCAGAATCCACGTCCTTTCCCGGATCGAGGTCCTGGGGGTGAAACCGGCGCCCGAGGGGCTTGCGGCCATCAACCGGCTTTTGAATCGGGAGACCGTCCCCCGGGTCCGGGGAACGGCGCTGATCGCCCTATCCGCCGTGGCCGGGGCTGAAGCCTTCGAGGATGTGGCCCCGCTCCTCGACGAGACCGACCCGGACATCCGGAAAGGAGCGATCATCGGGCTGATCCGCTACACCGGGATCGAGGGGCTCCTGTCGGCCGGCCGGAGCCTGAACACCCTCATGGACTCCGGCTCACCCCAGGACCGTCGCCTGGGGGCGGAAATCCTCGGGGAGATGGGCACGTCGAGCTTCTATCGCCCGCTGCTCCGGCTTCTGGACGACGATTCCCCCGAAGTCCAGCGGGCCGCGGTGGTCGCTTCGGGCCGGCTGAAAAACCCCAAGCTCCTGCCCCCGCTGATGGAAAAGCTCGCCGACCCGGCGGTCCGAAGCGCCGCCGCGTCAGCCATCATCGCCCTGGGCAAGCCGATTCTCCCCGATCTGGCCGCCGCCTTTGAGCGGGAGTCGGTCCCCCTGGAAGTCAAAATCCGGATTATGCGAATCCTCGGTCGGATCGGCGGCAAGACGGCCATCGGCATGCTTCGAGATAAAATCGACGCCGAAGAGGACATCCGGAACCACATCCTCGCCGCCCTCGTATCCTCGGGGTACCAGGCCTCGGGGCGAGAGATCCCCCGGATGTACGAGCGAATCCGCCGCGAGATGGAGGACGCGACCTGGGCCCTGGCCAGTCTGGTGGACATCGGCGAGCACGGCGAGGTGGACGAGCTCCGGGATGCCCTGCTCCGGGAAATCGATAAAAACCGGAAGCGGACTTTTCAGCTTCTGTCCACCATCTATCCCCGGGATACGATCCTGAACGCTCAGACCCATCTCCAGGGCCGATCCTCGGACAAGACCGCATACTCCCTGGAGATCCTCGACAATACCGTGTCCCCCGACATCAAGCCGCTGATCTTCCCGATCATGGAATCGATGGACCCCGGGATGCGCCTTTCCCGCCTCCGGGAGCACTTCCCCCAGGAGCGCCTGAGCCGGCACGACCGGATCAAGGAAATCCTCAGCCGGTCCGGGCAATCCACCTCTTCCTGGACCAAGGCGATGGCCCTCTTCACCGTGGGCCGGATCGCCACCATGGAGTTCTACGACGTGGTGATCGCCAGCCTCAGCGACCCCGACGACATTGTCCGGGAGACGGCGGTCTGGACCCTGGGATGCCTCAACCCCAACGATCTCCCCGACCGGCTCCGGCGCCTGACCCGGGACCGGGCTCCCCGGGTGGCCCGGTTCGCCCGGTTCGTCATCAACACCGCCGGCTTCGCCAGTATCCCCATGAGCCATGGATACCTCACCCGCTCCGGACGCTACACCGTGGACCTGTTCAAGAACATCCTCGACGACGAGGGCGAACGCCGGGTCCGCCGCTGCCGGGCCGCCAATATCCTCGCCCGCTTCACCGGCGCCGCGGCCCGGAGAGCCTTGATGAGCGGCCTGACCATCTCCGATAAAATTGTCCGGACGGCGGTCCTCGACGCCCTGATCAAGGGGAAATTCGGGATCAGCCGGCAATCCCGGGGGGAGCTGCTGACCCTCCTGCGGATCGAGATCAACGACGCCCGGCGAGTGGTCCGGAGCATCGCCACCCTCATGGCCACCCCCCACGCCGAACGGCTGATCCAATCCTTGAACAGCGAAATCCATCGGACCCGGAGCCGGATTCTCTCCATCCTCTCCCTGTTGACCGACGCTTCCGGCGAGCTGGAATCGGTATTTTACTGGTACATCCATCAGGAAGCCCGGACCATCCCGCCCCCGGTCCAGAAGACTTTGATGCGGCTCATCGAGGAGATTCCGGATGACAAGATGCGCGAGCACGGCCGGGCCCTCTTCCAATACCGCCACTTCGGCGGGCTCCGGAAGCTCACGGCGGTCCAGAAGGCGCTCCACACCCCGGAACAGGTCCGCCAGGAGCTGTCCGATATCGCCTTCGGCTCCTCGGTCTTCACCCTCTCCTGGTCCCGGATCTGCGCCCTGGAAATGATCGTCCATCTGAGTCTCGACGATCTGGTGAGCCAGATGGTCACCAACCTCGAGGACCCCGACGACATCGTCCGGGCCACATCCACCTGGGCCCTGTGGAAGCTCAACCCCGACGTTTACGCCAAGCACTCCCGCCGCCTGCGGGGAGATCCGAGTCCCATCGTTTCCCGGACCGCCCGCCAGCTTGATGAGGCGGAGTG
>CAYNGG010000413.1:0-3892 GCA_964396575.1 uncultured Desulfobacteraceae bacterium
TCCCTTGAGGCGGCGGCGTGAAGCGAGCTTTTAACGAGCAAGGCGTGAGCACCGCGGGCCATGTGTTTTCTAAAACAGTGAGAAAAGCCTGTTTTCAAAGGGAATTTGATCTCTGTAAAGCAAAAGAAGAAAAAAAATTCTTGTCGAGAGTGACGTTCAAGTTTAAAACTGAGATAAAATGCGGTTGGGCGGCAATTTCCAAAGGAGGAAGACCGGTCCAAACTCCATAGCAAAGTGCTGGAGCTTCCGCCAGGCTGGCAAGACAACACGGCGGGCATGTTCAACCAGACGTTCAACCGGCATCCCCCCGCACGGATAGGCTTGCAAATTCAGTGCTTTTAAACGCGGGGGAATGCCGGTTAACTCTAATCGTTATCAAATGGCGTTGAGCTTTTTGATACCGAGGAACCGGATGAGGGAAATCTATACGTCCGGATCTGTGGGGGGAGCGGTTGGTAACAACTGCTCCTACCCGGCACCGGACCCCTGCCCCTTCCACTTTGCTCTTCCACGATTTTCGACTTTTTTCATTTTCGATAATTTACTCAAAGCGCTCATCCTGTCATATCGTTTTCAGGCGTTATTGGATGATTTCAGGGCGCTGTCATCAAGAAACTTTCGCAAAGAGCCGGAAAGCGGAAAAGAAGGGGCAAGCTCCAGATCGAACCGAAGGCCCAGTTTTTGCCCATTGCCATAGATCTCCCCACACCCACGTTTACCAGCGCTATTCATCATACCCGATTTGGCGGTTTGGTCATCATGGTGGACATGGAGAGCCCCAACGAGATAACGTTACCCTTGCGTTACCTTAACGTTACATTTCCCGATTGAAAGGCGATCTATCCCGTCTGATCATCTTCTTGTGGATGAATTTCCAAGCCGCTCCGTCATCCCGTCCCTGACTTCCTAATTGCAGGTAACTCACTCAATTCAAATAAATTTTCAGTTATTACCATCATGAAACCGATTCATCGTTTACCGGCCCGCCGGGCTTTGCCGGAGCCGCTGCAGCCCGTCTCGCGGCGTCTGGCATTCATCTTGCTATATTGAGAGATATCACCGGCGTGTGCCGTGAGGCGTCGGCAGCGACCTTTTGGCCCGATTCGGGAATTCACCTCGTCGGAGCCGGGGGGATCGGGACGGCCGGGGCTCTGTTAATAATTCGGCCGGACAATGAGGACAACACGTTGAGACAGGAGGGATGGCCATGCGGAAGCTTTTCGAGACGTATCGATTAGGGGGCCTGGAGCTTGCCAACCGATTTGTGCTGCCGCCGATCAAAACGGCGTTCGGCACGCCCCAGGGGAATGTAACGGAGCGCCATCTGAGCTTTTATGGGCGGATCGCCCGGCGGGGGCCGGGGCTGTTGATCATCGAGCCGGTGTCGGTGACGCCGGAGGGCAAGGAGCATCCTAAGCAGCTTTGCATCCACCTCCCGAACAGCGTGGGCGAGCTGAGGGAAATTGTCGGCGTCATTCATCGCGAAAACCGGCTTGCCGCTCTCCACCTGAACCATGCCGGAGCGGCGGCCAATCCCAAGGCCACCGGCGGCCCGCCCAAGGCCCCGTCGCCGGTCACCTGCCCGACCACCGGCCAGACCGCCGAAGCCCTGACCGAAGCGGAGATCGGGGCCATCCTGGAAGGGTATCGGTCTGCCGCCGCAAAAGCCGTCGAGGCGGGCTTCGACATGATCGAGGTCCAGGGCGGTCACGGCTATCTGATCTCCCAGTTTCTCAACCCCGCCATCAACCAGCGGTCGGACGAGTACGGGCAAAACCGGCTCTTGTTCGCCAGGGAAGCCCTGGCGGCGATCCATGAGGGGGCTCCGGATCTTCCCTGCATCCTGAGAGTTTCGGGCAACGAGATGTCCCCGGAATTCGGCCTTCCCCGTGAGGACCTGGCATCGCTGCTGGCGCTATGCAAGGATACCGGGGTCCGGGCGGTCCATGTGGGGATGGGGTCGGCCTGCTTCAGCCCGCCCTGGTACTTTCATCACGGCAGCCTGCCAGAAGGACCGCAAATCGAGTCGGTTAAATGGGTCCGGGACCAGACCAGCCTGCCGGTGATTCTGGCCGGTCGGATGGGCCGGATAGAGCGGGTCCGGTCGGTCATGGATGATGATCTGGCGGATCTCGTCGCCATTGGCAGACCGTTGATCGCCGACCCCGAGCTGATCGAAAAGTGGGAGGCGGAAACCGTCGATGAGGTCCGGCATTGCGGGTATTGCCTCCAGGGATGTCTCCACCGGGTGAAAACCGGCGAGCCCATCGGCTGCAACCTGAATCCGGAAATCGGGCGGCCCGAGCTGAAGCCGGTGAGCACGCCGATGACCGTCCTGGTGGCCGGCGGGGGTCCGGCCGGGATGAGCGCGGCCCTCTATCTCTCCAAGCGGGGGCACCGGGTGACCCTGGCGGAGCAATCCGACCGTCTGGGCGGCCAATTCAACCTGGCCTGGCAGGCTCCCGGCAAGGAAATGATGCGCGACGGCCTGACCACCCTGGTTTATCAGGTCCGGGAAACGGTCGATTCAGTGATGACCGGCCGGACCGTTGACGCCGATCTGGTCCGGGAAATCTCGCCGGGCCTCCTGGTCTGGGCCGTTGGGGCGAAGCAGCAGGTCCCTCAAATTGAGGGGCTCGACTCCCAGTACACCCTGACCTCCCTGGACTACTTCGGCGGGACCAAACCGGTGAAGGGGCCTCGGGTCCTGGTCATCGGGGCCGGCCGGACGGGGCTCGAGATCGCGGAAAAGCTCGGAAAATCGGGGTTCAATGTGGTCGCCACCAAGCGGACCGATCCCATCGGCAGCATGATGGAGATGATCACCAAGAAGCTCACCCTGATGCGGATCGAGGGGATGCCGAACATCACCCTGATGCCCCATACGGCGGTGACCGCGTTCAAGCCGGACCGGGTGGAAATGAACCAGGACGGGGAGCCGGTGGAGCTGCCCCCGTTTCAGACGGTCATCCTGGCCACGGGGATGACCCCGGCGCCGGGGCCGGACCCGGCCATCCGGGAGACAGTGCCCTCGCTGGAGATCATCGGCGACGCGGGCGCCGTCATGGACATTTACACCGCGGTCCACGGGGGATACGAAACCGCGTTGCGGTATTAGGAGGAAACCATGGACGAGGTATCATTTTCGGATATCGCGGTGGTGGCTTGCGGCACCATGAGCCTTGAGCTGGGCCATCTCCAGGAAACGGGGTTTCTCGATTCGCCGAAGGTCCTCTACACGACCCCCGGCCTCCATCAGGACATCCCTGAGCTGGAGCGGCAGTTGGTCCGGCGGATTCAAGCCGCCCGGAAGGACTTCGACAAGGTCCTGGTTGTTTACGGCGGGAAATTCTGCTACGTCAACGTCGATGAGCCCACGCGCCTCATGCGGACCATTATTTCGGAGCAGGGGCCGGGGATCGCCCGGATCAACGCGACCCATTGCATGGACATGCTCGCCGACGAGGCCGAACGGACCCGGATCGCCGGGGAAATGGCCGGCGGCGAGCCGGTCTGGTGGATGACGCCGGGCTGGATCAAGTACCGAAAGCAGGTCTTCAAGGGATGGGACCAGGGCCTGGCCAACGAAAATTTCCCCAAGCACACCGGCGGGGCCATCGTTTTAGACGGCATCGGGTATCTGGACCAGTACATGGCCGAGCACCCCGAGGACTTTCTCGAATACTCGGACTGGATGGGGATTCCCATCATCCCCTATCCCATCACGCTCGACCGGTTTCAATCGCTGTTGGGGGAGGGGGCGGAGAAGCTGGCTTCTCAACGTTCCGATTAAGCGGCCCCTCACAGGCGAAGCAAACCATTGGCCTTGATCATCATTTGGGCCATTCGACTCAATCGGCTCATCAAACCCCTCCCCCCGGCCCCCTCCCCT
>CAYNGG010000414.1:0-3869 GCA_964396575.1 uncultured Desulfobacteraceae bacterium
ACCCCGTCGTAGGGCGGGGGGACGCCGTCCCGGCCGGAGATCACAAACCGGCTCACCGATTCCCCGGTTCTGGCCTCGCAGGGGGTGGCCAGCCATTGGGCCGCGTCGAGAAAGTCGGCGGGCAGAATCGCCAGGCCGCCGCCGACGTCCACCTCGGGCGAGGCGATCTCGACCACCCCGTCGATTCCGAGCCGGCTGGAGGCATCGACCACCGAGTCGGTGGTCCGGATGAAGTGGTCGGCGGCGATACTGATGTTTCCGCCGGTCCCTTCCCAGGCCCGGGCGATGATTTCGGCGCCGTTGAGGATCACAAATCGCGGATGGTCGATGGTCACGTCCCCGCCGTCGCCGGCCCCGAGGGCGACGCTGGTGGTGATCCGGCCATCGAGGAGATAGAGCCGCCGGCCCACCCCGATGTTCATGGCCCCGCCCCCGGCGTTGTCGGCCGATGTGGCGATCCGCCCGCCGTCGGTCAGACGGATTTCATCACCGGTCAGACGGATCACCCCGGCGGCCCCGGCATCGGGTGCCGGGCCGGTGGAGACGGCATAGATCCCGCTGGGATATTCACCGGCCGGAGTCCCGCCGGCTTCTAAGAAATCGGTCTGGCTGGACCGGGCTTCAGCGTCCGGGTCCGGGGTTCCGATTCCATCGATTTGGGTGGTCCCGGCGATCTCGAGGACCACGTCGCCCCCTTTCCCGGCCCCTTGGGTGCTGGAGGTGATCAGGCCCCCGTCGGAGATGACGAGATTTCCGGCCGCGACCGTGATTCGTCCCCCGGCTCCGGCATCCGGTTCGGTCCCGGTGGCTCGGGCGTAAAGGCCGCTGCCGTAGCCGTCCCGGTTTTCGCCATGGGGATTGCCGCCTTCCAGCCTCAGGGTCCCCGTAGTTCGGATCTCAATCCGGCCGGCATCGCCCAGCCCCCGGGTGGAGGCGGTGAGCCCGGCGCCGTCGGTGAAGGTGATCGACCCGGCGGACAGGGTGATGTCCCCGGCCTCCTTGGCGTAAGGCTCGTCGCTCAAGGCCGATGTATAAACCTGGCTGGCGTAGCCGTCGCCGTCGGCCCCGGAGAAGTGAATCGGCCCGGTTGCCGTGAGGGTCACGTCGCCGCCCCGGCCGCCGCCGTCGGAGGTGTTGCCGATCCAGCCGCCGTCCTCGAACCGGATCTCAGCCGCTTCGATGGCCACGTCCCCGCCCCGGCCGGCGTCTTCGTCGGCCCCGTCGGCCCGGGCGATGATCCCGGAGCCGAGGCCGTCGCCATCAACCCCGGCGAGCCGGACCGTTCCGGTCGCGGTGATGGCCACATCCCCGCCCCGGCCGGTCCCGAAGGTCAGGCTGTCGATGAGGGCTCCGTCATTCAGGGTGAGGTCCCCGGTTTCGATGGTCACCCGGCCGGCGTCCCGGGCGTAGCTGGTTTCGGCGCCCACGGCGATCCGGGCCCCGGACCCGTCGGCTTCGGTCCCCGACAGGGTGATCACGCCATCGGCGTGACCAGCGACGAGGGCCACATCCCCGCCGCCCCCGCCGCCGTAGGAGGCGCTTTCGATGAGTCCGCCGTCGCCCAGGGTGATCCGCCGGCCCTCGATCCGGATATCCCCGGCGTCCCCGGCGTCGGTCTCCTCTCCTTCGGCTCGGGTGAAGACGGCCGGGGCGATGCCGTCATCGTCCAATCCGCTGAAATTCACCGGCCCGGTCGCGGTGATGGTCACGTCCCCGCCCCGGCCCCCTCCGTATGAGGCCGTGCCCACCGTGGCCCCGTGGGTTACCGAGACCCGGTCGGCATTCATCGTGATGGACCCGCCGTCCCCGCCCGCCGGCTCCCAGCTCTCGGATCGGGAAAACATCCCGGTGCCGCCGCCCGAAACCGTCACCGTCCCGGCGGTCAGTCCGATGGCCCCGGCATCCCCGGCTCCCCAGGTGCTGTTGTTGACGGCGGCGCCGTCCTCGATGACAATGGTCAGGGCCGACAGGGTGATGTTCCCGGCGTCGCCGCCGGCCGGCTCGCCGGGCTCCTCGCCGACCTCCAGGCGGGAGCGGGCGTAAACCCCGGAGCCGAGGCCGTCCGAGGTCGCCCCCTCCGGGTTGACCCCGGTCATCCGGAGGGTCTCCCCCGCGGTCAGGTCCACTGCCCCGCCCCGCCCGGGACCGGACGTGCTGGCGGTCACGCCGCCGCCGTCGGTCATTTCGATGGACCCGGCGCTGATCCGGACATTCCCGGCGTCCCCGGCATCCTCGGATTCGCCGAGCGCGGAGGTATAAATCCGGCTGGCATCCGCGTTTCCGTCCACGCCTTCGAACCGGACGGCGCCGGCCGTCTCGACGGTCACGTTCCCGCCCCGGCCGGGTCCGGATGAGGTGTTGCCGATCCAGCCGCCGTCGGTCAGGGTGAGAGAGTCTCCGAGCACGGTCACGTTCCCGGCGTCTCCGGCGTCGGGGTCGGACCCGTCGGTCCGGGCGATCACCCCCGAGCCGAGGCCGTCGTCGTCGGTGCCCGAAAAGATTACGTCGTTTTGGGCGGTAAGCCGGACTTCGCCTCCCCGGCCCGGCCCGAAGGTGGAGCTGTCGATCAGGGCTCCGTCGGAGAGGGTGATCCGGTCGGCGGAGATCGTCACGTCTCCGGCGTCCCCGGAGTATCGGGTTTCGGCCCCGGCCCGGACCCGGGCCCCCCAGCCCCGGTCGTTGGTGCCGGAAAAGCTCACCGATCCGGCGGCTTCGAGGGTCACCGATCCGGCGGCCCCGACGCCGTAAGACGCCGTCTCGATGGCGGCCCCGTCGGTCACCGTGATCCCGCCGGAGCGGGACTCGACCGTCACGTCCCCGGCACCCCCGGCGCCTTCGTCTTCGCCCCAGGCATTGGCGGAAATCGCGGCGGACTGATCGTCGGCATCAGACCCCGAAAGGGTCACCGGTCCGTCCGACCGGATGATCACATCGGCGGCGTCACCGCCGCCCTCCGTATCCGTCAGGATGAGGCTTCCCCCGTCGAGGGTCACCCCGCCGTCTCCCGTCCCGATGTCGATCCGGCCGCCGTCAGCGTCGCCGTAGGTCTCGGCCCAGATGGCGGCTTCGTCGGCATAGAACCGCCCGCCCCGGATGACCACCGTCCCGCCGCCGTCGCCGCTCACGTCCACCGACGCCCCCGCCGCCAGGATAACGTCCCCGTCGATCGAAGGCGGGTCATCCCCGATCCCGCCGTCACCGATGTCCAGCGGGGCCTCTCCCGACCCGGCCACCGCATCGAGCCGGACCCGGCCGTCCGGAGCCGAAAGGCTCCCCGAGACCGTCACTCCCCGCCCGGCCACGGTCAGGGATTCCCCCGCCGGGACCGACAAGTCGCCCTCGATCCTCACCTCGCCGCCGGCACCGTCGCTCAGAAACCCGAAGGCACTGGGGGGAGCCGCCGAGAGAATTTCGCCGGAGGCCGGAACGGCGTCAAATGACGTTCCGTCGGAGAATTGGAGGGCGTCTGCCGCCCCGACGTGAAAGGCGCCGGTGAGGTCAAGAGCCGCGCCCGCGCCGAAGATTACCCCGGCCGGGTTGAGGAGAAAGAGGTCGGCACCGGAGATGGTGGACCGCAAGGTCCCGTCGATCCGGGAGAGGTCTCCTCCGGTGACCCGGCCGATGATATTGGAGACGGAGCCGGGCCCGCTGAAGGTGGCCCGCTCCCCGGCCCCCACCGAAAACCGGCCGAAGGAGTGGAAGAGGTTCCCCCCCGCCTGACGGCCGTAATCGGCCCGGATGTCGTACTCCGGCCCGGCGATCGGCCCGGACGACCCCATCGTGCCGTCCAGGGTGACATCGGCCCAACCGGGGCCGGCTCCCGCCAGCAGGAGCAGGGCCACCATCATTTTTGCACGGTTTCCGTTCAT
>CAYNGG010000415.1:0-3866 GCA_964396575.1 uncultured Desulfobacteraceae bacterium
CGCCCGAGGCTCTGGCCGAAGCCCCCCCGCCGGCGGTGGAACCCGGCCCACCGGGGCTCCGCCCCGGGCTGGTATGTGTCGCCCCTTCGGGGCTGGGCCGTGCCGGCGCTCTGCCCCTTTTATCGCACAGAGCCACGGAGCCACGGAGTGAGATTGCCCCCCGCGGGCGCTCTGCCCCTTCCAGTAATTCCGGACCGGCCCGTCCATCCCGACGGCTGAAGGCTGAACATTCTTGTTGACGAGCGGCGCCGGCTTGGGTTACAAATAACGTTTATTTTTTGATCCGGGCGGCGACGCCCAAGCGCTTGTGAAAGGACTCGGCAGGGTGGAGACAATACAGCTCATCAGAGGGTTCAAGGACATTCTCCCGGAAGAGGCGGGGCTCTGGCAGCACATCGAGCGGGAGGCCGTCCGATTGTTTGAAAGCTACGGGTTCCGCGAAATTCGGATTCCCATCATGGAGCGGACCGAGCTCTTCGCCCGGAGCATCGGCGAGGATACCGACATCGTGGAAAAGGAGATGTACACCTTTCCCGACCGCAAGGGCGACCTGATCACGCTCCGGCCCGAAGCCACCGCGTCGGTGGTCCGGGCTTATATCCAGCACCGGCTTTACGCGACCGACCCGGTTCAGAAATTTTACACCATCGGGCCGATGTTCCGCCGGGAGCGGCCCCAGAAGGGGCGGTACCGCCAGTTCTACCAGATCAACGCGGAGATCTTCGGGGTGACGGCGCCCTATGCCGACGTGATGCTGATCCAGCTCTTGGTGACGCTGTTCGACCGGCTCAAGGTCGATGACGTTACCGCTCACATCAATTCCCTCGGCTGCCCGGAGTGCCGGCCGTCTTTCCGGGCCGCCCTCACCGAGATGCTGGCGGGCCGGGCCGATGCCCTCTGCGCCGACTGCGGGCGCCGCCGCCAAACCAACCCGCTCCGGGTTCTTGACTGCAAGGTTCCCGGCTGCCGCGAGGCCATGACCGACGCGCCGTCGATTCTCGATCACCTCTGCGACGACTGCGCCGATCACTTTTCGGCGGTTCGGTCCGGGCTCGACCGCTTAGGGATTCCCTACGAGGTGGACCGCCGGCTGGTCCGGGGGCTTGACTACTACACCCGGACCACCTTCGAGATCCTGAGCGGCGCCCTGGGGGCTCAGAACGCCGTGGCCGGCGGCGGGCGATACGACGGCCTTATCCAAACCCTCGGCGGCCCGGACCTCCCGGCCATCGGATTTGCCATCGGCTTTGACCGGTTGATCGAAGTGAGCAGCCTCTCCGCGGCCGACTTCAACGGGGGACCCACCTTATTTATTGCCGCCCTCGGAGAAGGGGCCATGACCGAGGCCTTCCAGTGGGTCTGTCGGCTGGGGGCCGAGGGCGTGGCCGCTGAGATGGACTACAGCGGGCGGAGTCTCAAGAGCCAGATGAAGCGAGCTGATCGCTTGGGGGCCGACTATGTGCTGATCGTCGGCGACAACGAGCTTAAAGCGGGGACGGCGCCCCTGCGCAACATGGAGACCAAGGCTCAGGTGGACGTGCCCATCAAAGACGGGGCGGCGGCCATCCGGGCGGCGCTGCACTAACGCCGATGCCGTCGCCCGCGGGGCGGCGCGTTAAGGATCGAAAGGAGTCAAGCAGTGGCGGATACACTCGGGAAAATGAGGCGGACACATGGCTGCGGCGAGCTGGGAGAAGGCGGCGTCGGCACGGACGTGGTGCTCATGGGATGGGTTCAGCGCCGACGGGACCACGGCGGGGTGATCTTCGTCGATCTCCGGGACCGGAACGGGATCACCCAGGTGGTCTTCAATCCGGAACATGCCCCGGCGGTCCACGAAAAGGCCCACGCCCTCCGGAACGAATACGTCATCGGCGTCCACGGCCGGGTGACGCCTCGGCCCGATGGAATGATCAACCCGAACATCCCCACCGGGACCATCGAGGTGATGGTTGATGAGCTCCGGATCTTCAACGCCGCGGAGACCCCGCCGTTTCTGGTCGAAGACCGCCTGGACGTCTCCGAAAGCATCCGGCTCAAGCACCGCCACATCGATCTCCGGCGGCCCCGGCTCCAGCGGAACCTCATCACCCGGCACCGGGCAGCCGCCTCAGTCCGAGGCTATTTGAACGACGCCGGCTTTCTGGAGATCGAAACCCCGATCCTCACCCGGTCCACGCCCGAGGGAGCCCGTGATTATCTGGTCCCCAGCCGGGTCAACCCCGGCCGGTTCTATGCCCTCCCCCAGTCGCCGCAGTTGTTCAAGCAGCTCTTCATGATCTCGGGCTTCGACCGGTACTACCAGATCGCCAAGTGCTTCCGGGACGAGGACCTCCGGGCCGACCGGCAGCCCGAGTTCACCCAGATCGACGTGGAGATGTCCTTTGTGGGCGAAGACGACATCATCGCCATGACCGAAGCCATGATGACCCGGCTCTTTCGCGAGGTCCTCGATATCGAGGTCCAGACCCCCTTTCCCCGGCTGACATACAACGAGGCGGTGGGCCGGTACGGACTGGACAAGCCGGACATCCGCTTTGGCATGGAGCTGACCGATCTTTCCGACATCGTGGCCGAATCCGGCTTCAAGGTCTTTGCCAACGCGGTCAAGGCCGGCGGGGTGGTCAAGGCCATCAAAGTCAAAGGCGGCGTCGATTTCACCCGCAAGGAGCTCGATGACCTGACCGATTTCGTGGCCGTTTACCGGGCCCGGGGCATGGCCTGGATCAAGGTTCGGGAAGACACCTGGCAGTCGCCCATCGCCAAATTCTTTTCCAATGCCGAAAAGGCCGCCATGATCGAGCGGTTGAAGATCGAGCCGGGTGACCTGATTATCTTCGGCGCCGATTCCGCCGGCGTGGTCAACGAAAGCCTGGGCCACCTTCGGAACCATCTGGGAAAGCGGCTGGAGCTCATTGACGAGTCCGCCTTTGCCTTTACCTGGGTGACCGAGTTTCCCCTGGTGGAATACGACGAGACCGAGCGGCGGTATCAGGCCCTCCATCACCCGTTCACATCCCCCCTGGAAGCGGATCTGGACCAGCTTGAATCCGACCCTCTGGCGACCCGGGCCCGGGCCTACGACCTGGTCTTAAACGGCTTCGAGCTGGGCGGCGGGAGCATCCGGGTCCACCGGGTGGATCTCCAGAGACGGATCTTTGCCGCCCTGGGACTGGAGCCGGCGGATTACGAGGAAAAATTCGGCTTTCTGCTCTCCGCCCTCCAGTCGGGTGCGCCGCCCCACGGCGGCATCGCCCTGGGCTTTGACCGGCTGGTGATGCTCCTGTGCGGCGAAACCTCCATCCGGGACGTGATTCCGTTCCCCAAGACCCAGAAGGCCGCCTGCGTGATGACCAACGCCCCGGCCGAGGTGGACAAGGCCCAGCTCGACGAGCTGTCAATCCGGGTCCGGCAGACGGCGGGATAGGGCGCCGAATAGCTGTAGTTCGGGATGCGTTATTGGGTCTATATCCTCTACAGCCCAACCGCCGGTAGGTATTACTGTGGTTTTACCGACAATGTGGAGCGGCGGGTTGCTCAGCACAATGACCCCGATTACCGCTCTACGAGAACCACAAAGGTTTTCAAAGGTCCATGGGAGGTTTCATGGACCCGAGAGATGCCTTCCCGGGCCGAAGCCATGAAGCTTGAAAAGCAGATCAAGAAACGCGGGATTGGACGGTATCTGAAAGATGTCCAATCTTGACGAAGTGAAGAACTTTTTCCTTGACAAATAGCGGCGGACGCTTTATATATTCTGTTTAGTAGCATGATTGCTCCCCAGTAGCTCAGTCGGCAGAGCAGGTGGCTGTTAACCACCGTGTCCGTGGTTCGAGTCCGCGCTGGGGAGCCACTGAAAACAAACC
>CAYNGG010000416.1:0-3861 GCA_964396575.1 uncultured Desulfobacteraceae bacterium
GGCGGCCAGCTCGGCCAACCGCGTCAACGCCCGCATCTCCTCGGTCCCCGGCTGCTTGTTCGGCTCCAGAAAGCCGATCCCGATCACTCCCACGACAAACCCCTCGGATATCAGGGGAATGCCGACAACCGACCGGAGCCGGTCCAGGCCATCAAGGACCAGCCGGCCGACCCAGTGCCGATAGTCGGCAACGATCAGCGGCCGCCCCGTCTCCCAGACCTTTCCCCCCAGCCCCTCGCCGGGCCGGACCGTCAAACCGATGAGGCCGGCGAAGAAGCCCCGGGCATGACGCATCTCCATGGATGACCCGTCCGGCGTCAGGAGGTAGATGTAGCCGTGCTCGGTCCCCGTCATGGAGACCGCCCGGTCGAGGACCGTCTCGAGGAGGTCGCTCATCTCCAGCCGGTTGATGATCCCAACGGTGGTCTGGTGGAGCGCCGAGAGATAGAGGTTCTGGCGGGCCAGGGCCGCCGCCAGCCGCCGCCGCTGGCGGATGTCGCTGCTGGCCCGGAGATAGAGCAGTAAGACCGCCGTGCCCACGAATATCACCAGCATGATGATGAGCGGCCGGCTGATCCGGAGCAGCGGGTCGGAGAGGTTCCGAACCACCGAGCTCACGTCGGTGAGGTAAACGACATCCCAGCCGGGGACGGCCGCTAAGGCCAGCCGCCGGACCTGGTAAACGGTCCCGCCGGGATCGACGCACCGGTCATCCCCCTGGGGACGGAGGCCGGTCGGAAGAAAGGGGCCGTTGCCGAATTGCCGGGACCGGGCCACTCCCTCGATGGCCGCCGAATCGGCCGGCCATAAGGTCCGGTAGCGCCAGGCTTTCAGATTGGTGGCAAAAATCACTCCCCCGGGACCGGTCAGCAGCCAGATGTCCGGATAGGCGGCATCCAGCCCCGTCTCGAGGGGATCGAGGGGGGCCTTGATCACCACCACCCCGAGGGCCTGGTCCCGCCCGGCCGCCCTCACCGGATGGCTCGAATAAATCCCCCGCTGCCCCGACGTAACCCCTCGGGCCATGTAGATCGCCGGAGCTCCCGCCAGAGCCTGACGGAAATAAGGGCGGAACCCGTAGTTCTTCCCCACGAAGCTGTCCGGATCATTCCGGTTGGTGGATGCCAGGGTGAGTCCGGTGTCGTCCATAAGGTAGCAGACGCTCACCTCGAATGACTCGCGGAAATGGTCGAGGATCGTTTCCACCTGCTCCAGCATCCGCGGCGTGGGGTGGGCCAGATACGCCGACAATCCGTCCAGCCCGGCCAGGGTCCCAACGGCCGCCAGATTTTTTTCAAGGTAGGAAGACACCTGGGCGTGAATGGCCGCGGCGTGGACGGCGTTTCGTCGGCCCGCTTCACGGACCGCCGACGAATGGAGGGATCGGTGGTAGAGCCAGCCCCCGGCCGCCGTGGCCAAAAGCGCCATCAGCGCCAGAGCCGCGACGATGCCCCGCAACCCCAACGTGCCGGATTGGATTCCCGAATCGTCATGCCCCGTCTCCGTCTCCGGCGTCCCGACATCGTCGTTCATGCGGACCTCAATAACAAACGGGGTGCCCGGCCCGCCAACGCGCCACCCGGCACCCCGTTCATTTGGACCTCAAGGGGGTTCTGGTCGGGAAGACTGGATTTGAACCAGCGACCCCAGCGTCCCGAACGCTGTGCTCTACCAGACTGAGCCACTTCCCGAACACCTTCTCTTTTTACGCCATGACCCCCGCGTTGTCAATGGAAAATTCGGATGCCGGCTCAGGGGCCAAAGGGATGCTCCCGGATAATCGTCTGATCCCGGCCCGGCCCCACTGAAATGATCCGGGCCGGCACGCCGGTCAGCTCCTCGACCCGACGGATGTAGTTTACCGCCTCGGTCGGCAGGTCTTCCATTCGACGGACCCCGGACAGGTCCGCGTCCCACCCCGGCACTTCCTCGTAAATGGGCTCACAGTCCGACAGGACCTTGAGGCTCGCCGGAAAGTGCTTGACGAACCCGCTCTTTGACCGGTACCCGGTGCAGATCAACAGCGGGTCGATCCCGCCGAGGACATCTAGCTTGGTGATGGCCAGCCCGGTAAGGCCGTTCAATCGAGCCGCGTTGCGCAAGACGACCACGTCAAGCCACCCGCACCGGCGCCGGCGCCCGGTGGTGGCGCCGAACTCGGCCCCCTTTTCCTGAATCCGGTCGCCCACCTCGTCGTGAAGCTCCGTGGGAAAGGGCCCGCTCCCCACTCGGGTGGTGTAAGCCTTGACAATCCCGATCACCCCGTCGATGGCCCCGGGCCCGATCCCGGCCCCGCAACAGGCATTGCCCGAGACGGTGTTGGATGAGGTGACAAACGGATAGGTCCCGTGGTCGATGTCCAGATGAGTCCCCTGAGCCCCCTCGAACAGGACGTGCAGCCCCCGTTTCACGGCTTCCTCGAGAATCACCGAGGTATCGGCGACATGGGGCGCCAGCCGCTCGGCCAGCGGCGCATATTGAGCGATGACCGACTCCGGATCGATCGAATCCGTTTTCAGATACTCGGTGAGATAGAAGTTGTGCTCCTCGAGAACCTCCCGGACCCGGTCGGCAAAGACCGGCGGATCAATCAGCTCCACGAACCGAATCCCCCGCCGGACAGCCTTGTCCTCGTAGGCCGGGCCGATCCCCCGGCCGGTGGTGCCGATCTTGGTGGCGCCCTTGCGGGCCTCCCGTCCCAGATCAATGGCCTTGTGCCAGGACAAAATCACCTGGGCCTTCTCGCTGATCTTGAGATTGTCCGGCGTGACCGAGATCCCCTGATCGATGAGATAGTCGATCTCCTCGCTCAGGACAATCGGGTCCACCACCAGGCCGTTGCCGATGAGGCAGGTCCGCCCCTGGAGAATCCCCGATGGCACCAGGTGGCTGATAAACTGCTTCCCGCCCACCACCATGGTGTGGCCGGCGTTATTGCCGCCCTGGAACCGAACCACCACCTCGGCATGCTCCGACAACAAATCCACGATCTTGCCCTTGCCCTCGTCTCCCCACTGCGTTCCGACAATCACAACGTTTGCCACGAGATTCTCCTCATTTTGATTTTAGATTTTTAGATTTTTGATTTTAGATTTTGGAAATTTGCAATCATCTTGATTTTAGATTTTAGATTTTTGAAATCCGCAATCATCAATCATCAATCTAAAATCATCAATCCCCTTGCGGCGGGCCCGGAAAAAGGACTGCATCAGGCGCCCGCAGGCTTCCCGCCGGACGCCGCGAACCACCGTCACCCGATGGTTCAACCGCGGGTCGGCCGAGAGGTCGAAGAGCGACCCGGCGGCCCCCCATCGAGGGTCGGGCGCGCCGAAGACCAGCCCGGTCAGCCGGGCGTGGAGAATCGCTCCCATGCACATCATGCAGGGCTCGACTGTAACATAGAGGACCGTGTTTAACAACCGGTAGTTTCCCCGCCGCCGAGCCGCCCGGCGCAAGGCCAGCACCTCCGCGTGGGCCGTGGGATCATTCAGGGTCACGGTCTGGTTGTGAGCCGATGCCAGGACCGTCCCGCCCAAGTCCACCAGGACCGCCCCCACCGGGACCTCTTCGGCCCGAGCCCCCCGCCGGGCCTCGGCCAGGGCCAGAGCCATGAACCGATCGTGGTCGAGCCCGAGCGGTCCCGCCATGGCGGAATCTCCGGTCTCCCCAATTTCAGAACCGGCCATTCTGAAATCTTCGGATGTCGGAATCGCAAGTTCTGATTCTTTTGATCTCATTGAAATTCAAGTTCTTACAGATTGTCCGCCCCCGTTCGGTCCGGATCATCAAGGCCCGCCCCAGTCTGAAATCAGAATCCGAAATTCTCATTTGAGCCCCGGTTCGGGGGGCGATGTATCTTTT
>CAYNGG010000417.1:0-3850 GCA_964396575.1 uncultured Desulfobacteraceae bacterium
GGGCGACCCGGCGGCGGGCGATGCCCCTTGCAACCGGCGCCGGTCCCGGCTATGCTGAATGATCATGGGGCGGCCGGATCGGATCGCTCCGCGGATGGACAAGGATGTTGCCATGATTCCCCAAAGAGGTAAACGATATAGCTACGCCGACTATCTGAGCTGGTCGGAAGACGGTCGGTGGGAGCTCATTGACGGAAGTCCCCGCGCCATGAGCCCGGCTCCCTCCGTTGACCACCAGCGGATTTCCGTGCGCCTGATCCGCCGGATCGCCGCCGCCATCGAGGACGGCCCGTGTGACGTCTTCCACGCCCCGTTTGACGTCCGGCTGGCCTCGACGCCGGACGCGGATGATTCGGAAATCGTCAACGTGGTCCAGCCGGATGTGGTGGTTATTTGCGACCCGGACAAGCTCGATGCTAAGGGATGCAACGGTCCGCCGGATGTCATCATCGAAATCCTCTCCCCCTCAACAGCATCCGTGGACTGCATCACCAAACTGGCCTTGTACGAGGCCCACGGCGTGCGGGAGTATTGGATCGTGGACCCCGCCAACCGTCTCCTCACCGTCCGGACGCTCGGGGATGACGGCAAGTACGGCATCTCGACTATTCACGCGCCGCCGGAACGGGTGACCTTTGCCACGCTCCCGGACGTCACGGTTGACTGCTCACGGCTCTTTTCCTGAACGCCGTCCCCCTTTAGGGCTCTACTGTCCGCCCGCGTCAAACCCCGGCGCGAGATCATCGCTTCCCGGTGCCGGGCCGCTTCCCGCGTCAAATCCCGGAGCCAGACCGTCGTTTCCCGATGCCGGGCCGCTCCCCGAGTCAAAGCCCGGGGCGGTTTCCGTCGGGTCGGGGTAGGAGAGCGAGGGCTCGCCGGTCGAACCGGTTTTGGGCTTGAGCCGGAGCCGGAGGCCCTGGCGTCTGCCCTCGTCGGCGTAGCTCCCCCGTGACAGCCGGAGGGCTCCCATGGGCGAAACCGTGATGGCCGGGCGGTTCTGGACCGGGCAGAAATGCTCGCAGTAGCCGCAGCCGCCGCACCGGTTTTCATCAACGTGGGGGACGGGAAAGGGGTTGCCGGGCTCCCGTTGGAAGTCGATGGCGTCATAGGGGCAGACCTCGTCGCAGACCATGCAGCTTTTCTGATGCTCCCAGGCCAGACAAGTTTGGCGGTGGACCACCGCGATCCCGGTCCGGGCCCAGATCCGTTCCGGCGAGGCCAGCGGCCGGATGGCCCCGGTGGGGCAGACGTCTCCGCAGCGCGCACAGCGAGGGTCACAATAGCCCCGTCGGGGGGTGACCGCCGGGCTGAACAGCCCCGGAAACCCGGCCGTCAGCCAGATCGGCTGGAGGGTGTTGGTGGGACAGGCCGTCATGCACTCGCCGCATCGGACGCACCGGGCCAGAAAGTCCGGCTCCGGCCGGGCCCCCGGCGGGCGCAAGAGGCCGGGGGGACGAACCTGGCCCTCGGTTTCCTTGCCGGCCGGGGCCGTGATCCCGGTGAGGCAGGTGGCCGCCGCCGTCGCCCCAACGAGTCCCGCGCCCAGAAACCGCCGCCGGCCACCGTCGATCCCGTCCGGAGCCCGCTCACCCCGACCCGCCGGAAACGAGACCGCCTCGACCGGGCAGACCGCCATGCAGGTTCCGCAGGCGATGCACTCGGAGTATCGGGTGACCTCCGGCCGATCGTTCGGGATGGCCCCCATGGGGCATTTCCGGACACACTGGCCGCACTGGATGCAGGCCTCCGAGACATGGCGGCGGACCAGCGGCCGGACCGAGGCCAGGCCCAACAGGGCTCCGCTGGGACACAGATACCGGCACCAGAACCGAGGCGCCAGGCGGGCGGCGGCGAAAATCCCCCCGAACAGGGCCAGGATAAAGAGGCCGGTCTCGTACTGCCGGGTCTCCACCGACGCGAAGGTCAAGGCCCGGATGTCCAACCAGTCAAAGGCGGGCCGGAAAAGGTCCAATCCAGCGGCCCCCGCCAGCCGAGCCACCGGATCGACCACCAGAGCGTAAAACCGGGTGATCAGAGACAGGGGCGATGCGAAATGAACCAGGGAAATCCCCAGAAGAGCCGCGCCGATGACGGCCGCCAGGACCATGAGGGATGAGGACTGAGGACTGAGTGATGAGGACTGAGTGATGAGGGCCGCCGGTTGTAAGGGCGAACCTTGTGCTCGCCCGTCTTGTGCTCGCCCGCTCCGGGCGGAGCGGGGCGTTTTCTTCCCGCCGATACACCAGTCCGCCGCGTCCAGGGTGGTCCCCATGGGGCAGATATGGCCGCAGAAGGCCCGTCCGACCAGGGGGGCGGTGGCGATCACCAGGGCCGCCGGCAACGCGGCCCAGAAGATGACCCGGGCGGATAGGACCGTGATGGCCATCAGCACCGGATCAAGCCGGAGAAAGAGGTCCGGAGCCTGGAGCCACTGAAAGCCGGCGGCAATTAGCAGCCCCAGAAAGGCGGCCAGACAGACGATCTGAGCCGGACGCCGAAGCCGCATCAGGCGGTGACGGTCTTCACCGCAAGGGCGTCGATGTCCATCCGGCCCAACCCCCGCTCATGGGCCTCCCGGATGTAGCGGACCTGATCCGGCCGGTATTTCTTGCCGTACCATTCAAAGGAAGCCACGGTGTAGGCGTCAGCCGCCACCATGTCGGCGGAGGCGATGACCGTGTCGGGGGTCAGGACCTTGCCCGGCCCGCCGGGGCCGCCGGTGGACAGGACCCGAGTGGCGTCAATCACCGTCAGGTGAGGTTTCAGCCGGGAAGCCAGATCGACGATGGTGGTGTGAAGATCGATCCGGTGCATGACCATCCGGTTCTTGATGAGCCCCATCATCCCCTTCATGGACAGGCTCACCCCGGCCCCGGAATGGGACTTGGCCACCGGCGCGGCAATGAGGACGTCGGCCTTCAGGACCTCTCTCATCACGTCGGTCCGGGTCAGGGATTTGCCGTCCGGGATCGGAACTTCTTTATATTGGGATGGGTCGGTGACCATCTGGACCATTCGGCGGTCAATGACCTCGCAGGCCTCGGCGATCTTCGAGGCCTCCAGGCACATCTCTTCGGGCCCGAGGGGGTTATCGAGCACCAGGACCCGGTCGGCCCCGGCCCCCCGGCAGAGGGCCGCCAGGGTCCGAACCACCTCGGGGTGGGTGTTGGACGCCCGTTCCGGCGGGGTCGGAAAGCTCATGTTCGGCTTGATCACCACCCGGTTGCCGGGTTTGACAAACCGGGCGATCCCGCCCAACAGGTCCACGGCGGCCCGGACGGCGGCCTCCGGCTTCCCTTTGGCCACGGCGATGTCCGGCGGGCCGGCTTCGGCAAACAATTGACCGGGCACGGCCCATCCCGGCACGCCCAGGGCCATGGCGCCCCCCATCTGATACTTCAAAAAATCCCGTCGAGTCAGCTTTCGTGACATGGCAGCTCCTTTGGAGGTGATTTTAGATTTTAGATTTTTGATTTAAGATCTTTGATTGAGAATCGAGGACTTACCGGTTCACATCAATCACGGGGAAAAATGATCAATCATCATCATCAATCATGGTTGCATCATCGATAGATCTCTCTTTCCCGGAATGATACTCATTATCGGGTATCATAAGATAGATTCGCGGATTTGAAAAGGGGAAATTTCGTTCATAGGTTTTGATCAGTCCGGTGGGGCCGGATGCCCCCTTCGGCGGTCCGGATATCGGGACGGTTCGGTTTCCGATCCGAGCAGGCGTTAATAGAGAATTATCCCTTGACGGATTCGGCTGGGTGGGTCAGATTACGGTTGAGGATTTTGCCTGATCGGACTACATTGACATGATCGCGAATCAGCTCGTCGGACCCCC
>CAYNGG010000418.1:0-3839 GCA_964396575.1 uncultured Desulfobacteraceae bacterium
CTCAGTCCTCTTAAAGACGGCACAGGCGTTGCATCCGCCAAAGCCGAAGGCGTTTTTCAAAAGATAGGTCTGGGCCAGGGGCCGGGCTTTCTCGGGGGCGCAGTCGATCTCGATGGCCGGGTCCGGGGTGTAGTTGATCGTGGGCGGGAGTTGGCCCGTCTCCATTCCCCGGATCGCCAGGACGGTTTCGATGGCGCTGGCCGCGCCCATGGCGTGGCCGATCTGGCCTTTGTTGGCGGTCACCGGCGGGATTTTGCCCCCGAAGACCGACCGGAGCGCGTCGGCCTCCACCCGGTCGCCGGCCTTGGTGGCGGTGGCATGGGCATTGACCGCGTCAACGGCTTCGGGGGGAATCCCCGCGTCGGCCAGGGATTCTTCGATGCAGCGCCGGACCGTTGGTAGATAAGGGGCCACGAAGTGATGGGCGTCGGAGGTCATGGCCCAGCCGGCCAGCTCGATCCCCCGGCCCAGGCCGTGGGCTCTGGCAAAGTCGTTCGAGGCGATGATGACGGCGGCCGCCCCTTCGGAAATGACAAATCCCCGACGGTTCGCGGAAAAGGGGCGGCTGGCCGCCGACGGCGGGATGTCGTCGCCCGGCCTGGACTGAAAGGCGGCGTTCATGGTGGCAAACCCGGCCACGATGGGGGCCACCAGGGGGAAGTCAACGGCGCCGCATAAGGCCACGTCGGCCCGGCCGGCGGCGATGAGCATAGCTCCGGCGAGGATCGATGTGAGGCCGGTGGCACAGGCCGTGATGGTGGCGGTGATGGGGCCGGTGGCGCCGGTAAGGGTCGAGACCCGGCCGCCCACCATGTTAATGCAGGCGTTCGGGTTGGCGGAAGGCGGCGGCAAGCCGTCCCCGGCGGCGAGCTTCCGGTCGGCGGCCACCAGAGCGTCCTGCCCGCCCACGGCCGACGAAAAGGTCACGGCGGTCCGGGGGGCCAGGTCGGGGGTGATCTCGATCCCGGCCATGGCCAGAGCCCGGTGGACGGTCAGCAGGGCATGGCGAAAAATCGGGGAGGGCCAGAGGGCCAGGGACCGGGGCGAAAGAAACGGGTAGGGCGACGGGTCGATCTCGGGGACCTCCCCGGCGATCCGGACGGGAAAGTCATCGGTGAGGGGAAACCGGGTCAGCGGCCCGATCCCGCTCTCTCCCCGAACGGCCCGGTCGAATTGGGTGTCGAGGTCGGTCCCGAGGGGCGATATCGCGTCGTATCCGAGGATTACCGGATTGGCTGATGCCATCGCCGGCCGGCTCACCACGGAATAAACTGGTAGAGCTTGGCGAACATCTCGTAAACCTCGATCCAGCCCTGGAGGTCCTCGGCCGATCGAAGATGGGCCCGCTTGTTGACCATGACCCAGCTCATGTGAGCGGCCCCGTCCTTGCAAGTCCGGCAGTCCCGGCTCTCCGATGTACAGCAGCGGTGCATGGTCCGGAGGTCCGAGGCCCATCTGATGAAGTGGATGAGGCGCTTGGGCCGGGGCCGGCGGGTGTCGAGAGGCTCGGTGACCGAAGGGCACTCGGCCCAGCCGAACCTTCGGCCGAGCATCTCGCCGGAGGTGATGATCTTGTGGTAATACTTCGACGAGATCACCGTTTCGGGGTAGGCGTCGAGCATGGCGTCCATCTCGGCCCGGAGGTCGGCGAGGGCTTCGGGAGACCAGGAAAACCCGTCCACCTCCTCGTCATTGGACAGAAGCTGCGTATGGACCTTCAGGCCGACGTCGGCGATCTTCCGGATGATCCGCTCGGTCTTGCCGATCTGACGGGGGGTGATGGTGTAGAGGTAGTAGGTGTGGGGGTCGCCTTCATAGTGCCGGCTGGAGACGGCGAAGGTGTCCCGGCCCCGGAGGACTTTTTCGTCGTGCTCGTCCCCCCAGAGGGAGATTCCGAGCATCATGTCCGGGAACCGGTCCCGGGGGACCTTGATCAGGCCGTTGGTGGCGCAGAAGGTGGGGAGGCGGTCGTAAAAGGCGGCCACCCGGTCGAGGCAGAGGGTCGGCTCCCCGCCGATGAGGATGGCCAGGTTGACGCCCCGGTCCTTTTCCGAGTCGATAAAGGTTTCCCAGCGGCCGAGGTCGGTTTCCTCGACGGCGGCCTGGTCTTCTCCCGACGAGAAGAAAAAGCAACCCTTGCAGCGGAGGTTGCACCGGTTGGTGACGTCGTAGATGGAGCTGCGGATGTTAAGCCGGGAGATCCGCTGGTAACGCCGGTACCAGTGGTCATCGAGCAGCGAGCTGACGGTCTTCATGTCCCCCTCGCGGCGGTCAATCGTCTTGTCCGTGGCCGGGCGGGGCAATGGGCTCGCGGGCCAGGGTCGGCCCCTTCCGGTACCCCTTGACCCAGACGGCCAGGTAGGTGTCAACATAATCGAGCCAGGCCCGGAAGGTCTCCGGGTCGGTGGCATGGCGGAAGAGCCGGGCGGTGACAATGGCGCTCCCGGCGGCGTAATGCCGGCAGTCGCCGCAGTCGGTGTCCGGAACGCAGCAGGCCGCCGCCCGGTCCCAGGTCAGGTCGGTCCGATACTGACGGAAGGATCGGCCCAGGCCCACGTCGGCCGACGGGTTCATCCGGGGATAGGGGCAGGAAAAGAGGTCATTGAGCCCCAGCCGGTGAGTGTGAACGACGGCGTTGTACGGCGTGAAGAGGACCGTCTCCGGATACCGGTCCATCAACCGGCCCATGGCGGTCCGGGTCCGCCGGAGGGAGGTTCGGGTGTGGCGGAGAGAACCGTCGTATCCCACCGGCGCGGAAAAGAGGTTCAGAGTAAGCCGGCCCCCCTCGTCCGCCAGCCGGTCGGCCACCTCGAAGACCTCGTCGATGTTGGTCCGGGTGAAGGTATAGACGAAGACGGCCCGGCCGTCCCCGGCGTAGATGGCCATCTGTCGGTCGAGCATCCCGTCGGCGTGCCGGAGCTTTCGGCTGGTCTCGTCGTTGCCCCAGACCGAGACGTGAATCCGGTAATCAACGGACTTGGGGATCGGCGCCAGGCCGTTGGTGGCGATGGCCCCCAGCGGGATTTCGTCAAAGCAGACCCGGCAGAGCTCCGGGACGAGGGACGGCTCGGCCCCGGCCAGGACCACGAAGGTGATCCCCCGCTCCCGCTCGGCCCGCATGAGCCGTCGCCAGGCATCGGGGTCCCGGTTGTCCCATGTTTTCGCCTTTTCCCCCTCGTAGTAGTAACACCCCTCACAGCGGATGTTGCACCGGCGGGTCATGTCGTAGGTCGATTCCCGGAGAAAGAAGTACCGCCGGACCGTCTCCCACCGCTCCCGGATCTCGGGGTCGGCGAGGATATCGGCGAACTTCCAGGCGGGGGCCTCCCCCGCCGGACGGGCTTGTCTCACGGCGTCCATGGCATCCCCCTGAAACCGGACGTCAGGCCGCGGCGGTCAGCCGGCCGACGTAGTCGGCGATCCGCCGGACGGTGGTGAGCTTAGGGTAGTCGTCCTCGTCGATGCGGATGCCGTATTCATCCTGGAGGACCAGGGCCACCGTGGCGAGATCCATGCTGTCGATCCCCACCTCGTCCACCAGATCGACGTCCGGATCAAAGGTCTCCGGCGTCACGTCCTCCAGCTTGAGCTCCTCGATCATCACCTCCGCCACGCGGCGGATGATGGTGTCGATATCTGAAACCATATCCGTTGATCTCCCTAAAACAGAGTTTTATAACAGCGTAAGTTGTCCCTTTTCATAAGACCAGGGAAATTTCTTCGTATTCGGTCTTCAATTCGCTGATCGCTTCTTGCCGTCGAAGTTGGATGATATCCCTGGCCGCTTTTTTCAAGCTGATGAGCAATTCCGCTTTTGTGCTTTCTTGTGCATTCGCGCC
>CAYNGG010000419.1:0-3828 GCA_964396575.1 uncultured Desulfobacteraceae bacterium
ACTGAGGACTTTCATGGTTTAATCCATTTTCATGCTTTCCCGCCTCATACCCGCGCCCGATACCACGAGTATGTCCGCCGGATGCCATCGGTCAAGCCGATGGACGCCCGCCAGCCGGAGGCCGCCAGCCGGGAGACGTCCAGAAGCTTTCGCGGCGTGCCGTCCGGCCGCTCGGGATCGAAGGCGACTCCGCCGTCAAAGCCGACGACATCCTTGACCGTTTCGGCCAGCTCCCGGATGGTGATGTCCTTCCCCGTGCCGATGTTGATGAGATCGGTGCCGTCATGGGTCTCCATCAGGTGAATGCAGGCATCGGCCAGGTCATCGACGTGGAGAAACTCCCGGCGGGGGGTTCCGGTGCCCCAGAGCAGCAGGGCCGGCGGCGGTAGGGTCGTACCCGGCGGGATCGGCGGGTGATCGGCGCCCCGGTCCCGGGAGATGGCGATGCAGGCGGCCCGGAAATCGTCGGGGATGGGGCCGAACCGGGCCTCGTCCCGGCCGATGGCGTCCCAGTCCCCGGCGGCGGCCAGCTTGGCCAGATGACACTTCCGAATGAGCGCGGGGAGAACATGGGAGTCCTCGAGGTCGAAGTTGTCTTCAGGGCCATAGAGGTTGGTCGGCATGACCGGCAAGTAGCGCTCTCCGTACTGGCGGGCGTAGGCCGCGCACATCTCGATCCCGGCGATCTTGGCCACGGCATAGGCGGAGTTGGTGGGCTCCAGGGGGCCGGTGAGGAGGTGGTCTTCGCGCATGGGCTGGGGGGCGTGTTTCGGGTAGATGCACGACGAGCCCAGAAAGAGGAGCCGTTTCACTCCGGCCCGGTGGGCCGAGTGGATAACGTGGGTCTGGATGGCCAGGTTCGCCTGGATGAACTCGGCCGGGCGGGTGGCGTTGGCCCAGATCCCGCCGACCCGGGCCGCCGCGAGAAAGACGTACTCAGGCCGGATCTCGTCGAAAAAGGCCTCCACCGCCGCCTGCCGGGTGAGGTCCAGATCGGTCCGGTCCCGGGTGATGGGTGGGGCATATCCCCTTTCGATCAGGGTCCGGCATAAGGCTGATCCCACCATGCCCCGGTGGCCGGCCACGTAAATCCGCGCATCGCGCTCCATCATTCCCCCTATTCGAACCGGTTGTAAGTGGAGAAGCCCTGCTCCCGACAGACCACGTCCCGGCGGGCTTCTTTCAGGTCCTCGGCCACCATCCGGGTGATCAGCTCGTCAAATCCGATGGTCGGCTCCCACCCGAGCGCTTGTTTGGCCTTGGTCGGGTCTCCGAGGAGCGCGTCCACCTCGGTGGGACGGAAGTACCGGGGGTCGATCCGGATGATGGGCCGGCCGGACACGCGGTCCCGTCCCACTTCGTCAACCCCGCTCCCCTCCCAGGCGATCTCGATCTCCACCTCGGCAAAGGCCCGCTCGACGAATTCCCGGACCGAGTGGGACTCCCCGGTGGCGATGACAAAGTCGTCCGGTCCGTCCTGCTGGAGCATCAGCCACATGGCCCGGACATAGTCCCGGGCGTGGCCCCAGTCCCGCTTGGCGTCGAGGTTGCCGAGGTAGAGCTGCCCCTGGAGCCCGAGATGAATCCGGGCCGCGGCCTGGGTGATTTTCCGGGTGACAAAGGTCTCCCCCCGGATCGGGGATTCATGGTTGAACAGAATCCCGTTGGAGGCGAAAAAGCCGTAGGCCTCCCGGTAGTTGACGGTGATCCAGTAGCCGTACACCTTGGCCGCTCCGTATGGGCTCCGGGGATAGAAGGGCGTGGTCTCCCGCTGGGGGACCTCCTGGACCTTCCCGAACATTTCGCTGGTGCAGGCCTGGTAGAACCGGACATGATCCCCCATGCCCAGTATCCGAATGGCCTCCAGGATGCGCAGGGTCCCGAGGGCGTCCGAATTGGCCGTGTATTCGGGGGTCTCGAAAGAGACCTGAACGTGGCTCTGGGCCGCCAGGTTGTAAATCTCGTCGGGCTGGACCTCCTGGATGATCCGGATCAGGTTCGTCGAGTCGGTCAGGTCCCCGTAGTGCATGAAAAACCGGACGTCCTGTTCGTGGAGGTCCCGGTAGATGTGGTCCACCCGGGCCGTATTGAACGACGAAGACCGCCGTTTGACTCCGTGGACCTGGTATCCTTGCAGGAGCAGAAACTCGGCCAGGTAGGCCCCGTCCTGCCCCGTGATGCCGGTTATCAGCGCTCGTGTCACATTCACCTCTTGGGAATTCGGTTTCTGTTATGGTAAAAGAGAACGGTTGTTGACCGCTTGAAATCGAAAGGAGGAAGCCATGTCCAATGACCATGCCGGGGCGAGCCTCGAGGCCGTGATCCGATATCACCATCAAACCCAACACCATTTGAATCGATATGCCCGGTCCGCGGGCCACATGGACTGGGCCAACCAGCCAAATCCGTTCCGGGAATACGAGGGCGCGCCCATCGAGCGGCTTCCCTTTATAGAAGATGATCCGCCGGGGGACCATCTGACTCTATATAAAGGAAACCGGACGACATCTCAACCGTTTTGCCGGGCTTCAGCCGCCGGGCTCCTGGAGCTCTCCGTGGCCCTGTCCGCCTGGAAGGCTTACGGCGGCAACCGCTGGGCCCTTCGGATCAACCCGTCGAGCGGGAATCTCCATCCCACCGAGGTCCACCTGGTCGTCCCGGCGCTTGCCGATTTGTCGGCCGGACTGTACCATTACGCCCCGCTCCACCACGCCCTGGAGCGCCGGGCCGATCTCCCCGAAAGCCTGGTTGACCGCCTGTCGGCCCATTTCGGGCAACCGGTCATCCTGGTGGGGCTGACCAGCATTTTCTGGCGCGAGTCCTGGAAATACGGCGAGCGGGCCTTCCGCTACTGCAACCACGACGTGGGCCATGCCCTGGCCGCGCTCCGGTTCGCCGCTGCCCTTTTCGGCTGGGAGATGACCGCCCTGACCCAGCTTTCCGATGACGCGGTGGCGGCGGTCCTGGGGCTCGACCGGACCCCCTGGCACCCCCAGGAGGCCGAGCACCCCGATCTCCTGCTCGCCGTTCACACAGGCCCCGGCCCCGTGCCCCGGGGCCTCCCGCCGGAGATCGTCTCGGCCTTCTCGGCCCTGCCGCTCGCCGGGACGCCGGCCCCCTTGAGCCCTTCAAGGGTGGACTGGGAGATCATCGAGACCGCAGCCCACGCCGGCCGGACCCCGGAAACCGACAATCCGCCCCCCGTCTTTCCGGACCGGGACCTTCGGCCCGACACTGAAAGTCCCCTGTCCGCTGCCCGGATCATCCGCCAACGGCGGAGCGCGGTGGCCTTCACTCCGGCGGGGCGGATTTCCCGGGAGGCCTTTTTCGCCATCCTCGACAAGACCCTCCCGCGCCGGGGGATCGCCCCTTTTGACCTGGAGCTGGGGCCGGCGCGGACCCATCTGGTCATTTTCGTCCACGGGGTGGACGGGCTGCCCCCGGGCCTCTATCTTCTCGACCGGACCGGCGGGGCTTCCGAGGGACTGAAAGCCGCCACCAATCCGGGGTTTCTCTGGGAGCCCATGGACGAGGATCTGCCCCTGTTTTTTCTCCAGGGGGGCGATTTCCGGGAGACCGCCATCCGGGTGAGCTGTCATCAGGAGATTGCCGGGATGAGCGCCTTTTCATTGGGGATGATCGCCGCGTTCCGGGAAACCCTGGCCGAGGGGCCGCACCGCTACCGCCACCTCTTCTGGGAGACCGGGATGATCGGACAAATCCTCTACCTCGAAGCCGAGGCCCACGGACTCCGGGGTACGGGAATCGGGTGCTTCTTCGACTCCGAGGTCCACGCCCTTCTGGGCCTCCGGGACGACACCTGGCAGA
>CAYNGG010000420.1:0-1779 GCA_964396575.1 uncultured Desulfobacteraceae bacterium
GGGTTAGGTCTGGCGCCCGGCGGCGGGCGCCCCGGCATGATGGCTGGGCTATTTCAAAAACCCCTGGATGATCCGGTTGACCGCCTCGTCGTAGGTGAGGCCCAGGCTCATGAGCTTCATGAGCTGGTCATTGGCGATCTTGCCGATGGAGGCCTCATGGGTGAGCTCGGCGTCCGGGTGGAGGGCTTTGAGCGCCGGGACCGTCTGATTGATCCCGTTGTCCATGATGATGGCGTCGCACTCGATATGGCCGAAGCACTTGGCCCTGGCCTCGAGGTTGACGTAGAAGTCCTGCTGGGAGTTGCCCTTGATGACCGACCGGGAGACCATGTTGGTCTTGCTCCCCTCGCCGAGGAGCGTGATCTGGTTGTCCGACCGGGCGGTCTGGTCCCCGTCGGTCATGACCCGCTCGGTGATCAACAGTGAGCTGCCGGGACCCAGCTCGGCCTCGTTGACCCGCCTGGCCTCGTCCACGCCCCCGATCTGGCTCAGCTCCATCTCGGCATGGGCGTTTTCCTCGAGAAAGATTTTGGTGGTGGGGTTGAGAATCCGTTTGCCCTTCCCTTCGCCGATGGCCAGGTGCTTTTCAACGTACCGGACCGTTGCCCCCCGACCCACCCGGAACTCGTGGATTCCCTCGTGACCCTCCGACTCGGAAGACCCGCAGTGGATGCCGCAGCCGGCCACGATGGTCACATCGGCGTCCGCGCCGATCTCGAAGGTGTTGTAAACCACGTCGTGAAGTCCCGCCTGGCTGAGAATCACCGGGATGTGAACCGACTCGTTGACCGTGCCGGGCGCGATTCGGATGATGATGCCGTTGCCCTCGGCGTTGGTCTCGATGTTGATGTTGGCGGAGACCTCCCGGCCTAAAAGCTCCCCGTTTTTACGGATGTTGTAAGCCCCTTTGGGAATCCCCTCCAGCTCCGCTACCCCTTTGAGCAGCTCCTTATCGATAGCATTTAGCATCGCTCTCTCCTTCGCAACTGTCGCTGAAACCGCAGACGCTCAGATCGGTGAGGATGGGCATGGCCCCCTCGAAATCGCCGTCATAGGCGATCTTTCCGTCGCGGATCAGCAGGATGGTGTCGGCCGCCTCGAGAAAGGCCCGGTTGTGGCTCACCACCAGAGTGGTGGTGCCGTACTCGTCGCGCTCCCGCTGGAGCAACTCCACCATCGGGCCGATGGTCCACAGGTCGATCCCGGTGTCCGGCTCGTCATAGATGGCGACCTTGGGGTTCCGGGCGATGGTGGTGGCCAGCTCGATCTTCTTGATCTCCCCGCCCGAGAGCTTGGCATCCACCGGCTTGTCCAGAAAATCAAAGGAGCAGATCCCCACCCGAGCGATAATCCGGGTCAGGGTCTCCTCGTCGTCGGTCCCGGCGGCAATGCTCAAGAGGTCCCGGAAGGTGAGCCCCTTGAACCGGGCCGCGTTCTGAAAGCTGTAAGCGATCCCGGCTTTCGCCCGGTCGGTAATCGAGCTGTCGGTGATGTCTTCACCGTCAAAGCGGATGGTCCCGGCGGTAACCGGATTGATCCCCATGATGAGCTTGGCCAGCGTCGTCTTTCCGCTGCCGTTGGGGCCGGTGATGCCGTAAAGGCGGCCCCGCTCGAAGGTATAGCTCAGGTCGTCGATGATGGTCTGGCTTCCGCCTCCGTCTTCCGACTCGGACACGGTAAACTGGATATTGTTCAATTCGATCATGGTGCTCACCTGTATGGGATTGATGATTTTAGATTTATGATTAATGATTGCGGATTTCAAAAATCTAAAATCAA
>CAYNGG010000420.1:1879-3825 GCA_964396575.1 uncultured Desulfobacteraceae bacterium
AAAATCAAAAATCTAAAAATCTAAAATCAAAGAAAGGCCCTCGGCCAATATCACAATATGGGTCCTGAATCGGGGATTTGTCAACCGCCGGGGTCATCGGCATAAGTTGCGGTGACAGCTCCCGCGTCATCCCGCTGAACGGATTTCAGGGGATAAATCCGGAGGTTGGTCTCCTGTTGGGTCATCACCGGGAAGTCGTAAAACCGGTTCCGGTGCTTAAACTGATAGCCCCCGGTCTCCCGCTCCCGCACAAACTCCCCGTGAGCTTCCATTCGTTCGGCCAGGCGGCGGTTGGCCGTTTCCACAAAGTTTTCGGGCAGCTCCGCCGCCGCGTCGGCCAGGTCCGGGTCGATCTCGAGGCCCACGCCGTGCCGGCCGGCGGCCAGGGCGGCCCGGATGGTGGTTCCGGTCCCCACGAAGGGGTCGAGCACGGTGTCTCCGTAAACTGAAAACATCAGGATCAGCCGGTAGGCCAGCTCGAAGGGAAAGGCCCCGCTTCGGTCCCCTCGTTCCGCGCGGTTCTGCCGATGTCCCACCATGCCGAACCAGACGTCGGAAAACCACTGGTTCCGCTCCTCCCAGAACACGGCGCTCTCCCGGCGGCGGGCCTTGTCGGTCTGGCTTCCGAAGGTCCGGCGGGGGTTTTTCCGGAGAATCAGGATGTACTCGTGCTCGAGGGTTACGTAAGCCCCGGCCGGGAGCATCCCCGAGCCCATGAACTTGTTGGGCGCGTTGGTGGGCTTGCGCCAGAGGATCGCCGGCAGGGGAGTCAGCCCCGCCCCCATCAGCGACGACATGATCCGGATATGGTTGGGATAAAGGGCAAAAGACCCGTCCACCGTCCGGACGGCGTCCCCGATGTTGATGCAGGCGATGCCCCCGGGCCGCAGAATCCGGGCGACTTCCCGCCATGCCGGGTCGAGGGCCGCGTGCATGGCCTCGAAGGCGGCCTTTCCGTTACCCCGGTCCAGAGCCCGGATGGCGTCCGGGGCCAGCTCGGCGAAAAGCTCATCCCACATGGCGATCATGGGGTACGGCGGTGATGTCACCACCAGGTCCACGCTGTTGCTGTAAATGGGGGCCATGTCCCGGCTGTCCCGCTGGATGGCCCGCAAACGGCTGTTTTCTTTCATTTCGGCTCCGATGATTCAGCGGCTTTGTGAATGTCCATGATCCGGCCTTTCAAGTATGGTTTGGTCTCATAGGAGCTCATCCCCATGAGCTTCCGGGTGAGCTCGGCGACCCGGTCCACCTGGACGGCGATCCCGGATGCGGCCTGATAGGTGGGGTCCTCGGGGTCGAGGCGCCGCATGATCAGCTCGGCATATCCGTAGAGGGCCATGAGCGGCTGGTTCATCTCGTGGCAGACGGCACCGGCCATCTCGATGGCGGCATCAAGCCGCTCCCGCCGGATCTGGTCGGCCTCGGCCATTTTCCGCATTTCCGCCTGGGCCTGCTTCCAGTCCGAGATGTCCCGGATGACGATGAGGGCGTGAGGGCTGCCGCCGAGGGTGATGGCCCGGCCTGAAACCAGGCCGGTGCGGACCTCTTCGGTCCGGGTCCGGATGCGGATTTCCACGTCCCGGACATCTCCTTCTCGCTCCAGGGTGGCCAGAATGCCGCCCCGAATCCCGGGGTCGTTACACAAGGGGAAGTCGTTTACGGGCCGGCCCGCCACCTCGGCCCGGCCGTAGCCCGTGACCGCGGTAAACCCATCGTTGACATCCACATACCGGCGGTCGGCCAGAGACACGATGTGGATGGCGTCAGGGCTGGTTTGAAACGCCGTCCGGAACCGCTCCTCGCTATCCCGGAGAGCCGCCTCGGCCCGCATCCGTTCGGCCAGCTCATGCCGGATGTCCGCCACCAGCCGGGCGTTGTCCATGGCAATGGCGGCCAGCTCGGCCAACCGCGTCAACGCCCGCATCTCCTCGGTCCCCGGCTGC